>CAZHXU010000295.1:0-3210 GCA_964536535.1 uncultured Fusobacteriaceae bacterium | reverse complement strand
ATATAAAATATAGATTTTATACAAAAAGAAAAGGACTAGTAAACTAATCCTTTTTATCTAATCTTTTTCTATTTTTACATTTAGGATGACTTGAGCATTCTAAGAATTTACCCCATCTTCCTTCTTTTATAACAAAGTCGCTTCCACATTTTTCACACTTACCAGCTTCAGCAAGTATTTTTTTATTTTCAGCTTCTTCTTTTTCAAACCAATCTTTTACAAGAACATAACCATCTTTTTCAGGTAGTTTACCATCTTTAGCTTTAGCTTTTAATTCTCTATTTAGTTTGATTCTAACTCCATCTTCTTTATAATCAACACTTTCTAAGTAGTGTCCAAACCTTCCTGGTTTGATAAAGATTCTAGCACCTTTATCTGTAGTCATATCTGTAGGTTTCCCTTTAGCTTCTGTTAGAGCAGATTCAACTAAGTCCTTCATTGGCATAATTCCATTCACTTCTACTATCTGCCCTTCCGCTAACATTTTTTTAATGCTATTTGGCAGTGGAATCCTAATTTCATCTTCTTTAAAGTTTACACTTTCAAGATAACTTCCAAATGGTCCTAGTTTAAGTACTAATTTACTTCCATTTTCTGCAAACATATCTGTCTCTTGACCTCTACGTTTCTTTTCTCTTTCAGCAACTATCTCATTTACAATGATTTTACCTTCTTTTAATTGTTCTTTATCAAGGTTAACTCCCTTTAATGAGATTTTTTCCTTACAACTATCATCTTCACAAGCAAGGTATTTACCATACCTTCCATTTTTCAGAAGCATAGGTCCTTTACCACAAGGGCAAGGTACGTCACTTTCAATACGTCTATTCATTATCTTTTCAGTTTCTTTATCAAAAACTTCTAGTTCTTTTTCTAGTGGTTTATAGAAATTTTTCAAAATTTCTATCCAGTTATATTCTCCTGCTTCAACACCATCTAACTTTTCTTCCATCTCAGCAGTAAATTTAACATTCATAATAGATTTAAAGTGTTTTTCAAGTGTTTCTTTTACTTCATAACCAAGTTCAGTTGGAATAAACTTTCTTCCATCTACTTCTACATAATTTCTCTTTTTCAATGTTTCTATTATTGATGCATAAGTACTTGGTCTTCCTATTCCTTCTGCTTCTAGTTTCTTAACTAATGAAGACTCTGTTAATCTTGCTGGTGGTTTTGTTTCACCTTCAGCTATATCAAGTTTAGTCAGTGGTAATATATCACCGTTTTTTATAACTGGGAAATCAGCTGTTTTTAATTCATCTTCATCTTTAAAGATTTTATAATAACCATCAAAAGTTATTTTATTTGCTAAACCTCTAAATTGATACTTTTCATACTCAGCTATTATCTCAAATTGCTCATATTGCATATTTGCAAATTGGCTTATAAGGAATCTTTCCCATATTAATTTATATAATTTATATTGGTCATCAGATAAATAAGATTTTATACTATCAGGAGTTAATGTAACTTCTGTAGGTCTTATTGCCTCATGGGCATCTTGTATCTTTTTACCATCTTTTTTCTCTTTTGCATTACTTACATATTCTTTTCCATAATTTTCTATTATGAAATCTTTTGCCATATCTTTTGCTTCTGGACTTAATCTTACCGAATCTGTTCTCATATAAGTAATAAGCCCTTTATGTCCACCGTCAATTGCTACCCCTTCATAAAGACTCTGAGCAACTCTCATAGTTTTACTTGCACTATATGACAAGTAGGAAGCTGATAGTTGTTGTAGAGTAGAAGTTTTTAATGGTTTTGGTGGAGTTTTTGTTCTTTTACTTACTTTAGTTGATAAAACTGAAAAGTCTTTTTTACTAATATCTTTTTCAAGTTTATCTACTATTTTTTTATCAAATATTCTACCTTTTTTATCTCCATCTATTTTATAAAGATTAAAATTAAACTCATCTTTAAATAATCCACTTACTTCCCAATATGTTTCTTTAACAAATGCTCTTATTTCATCTTCCAAATCACATATTAATTTAAGTGCAACTGATTGAACTCTTCCTGCACTAGTATTTGAATCTAATATTCTCCATAATAATGGACTAATTTTATAACCAACTAATCTGTCTAATATTCTTCTTGCTTGTTGTGCGTCTACTTTGTTAATATCAAGTTTTTTAGGCGCTTTAATCGCTGCTTGAATTGCACTTTTGGTAATAGCATTAAACTCAATTCTGTTTGCTTCTTCCATGTCAAGTTTAAGGATATGACCAATGTGCCATGCAATAGCTTCTCCCTCTCTATCCATATCGGATGCTAGATATACTTTATCTGCTTTTTTAGCAAGAGCTCTTAACTTTTTTGTTACTTCCCCTTTACCCTTTATAGTTGAGTATGAGGGAGTAAAATTATCTTCTACATCTACACCAATCTTAGTTTTTGGCAAATCTCTTATATGTCCATATGAAGCAGCTACTTCATAATTACGTCCAAGTATCTTTTTTATAGTTTGAGCTTTTGCAGGAGACTCAACTATAACTAAATTTTTCTTAACTGCCACTTTATTCACTCCTTAATTCAATGTAATTTCAGGATTTATTCCTTTTGCCCTTAAATAGCTCTTCAAATCATCTTTATTTACTAAATAATAATCAGCACTTAGTTCTTGTAAAGTTTCTTCAAACTCTCCTTCACTAATTATCATACTATTTTTTAGATAAATCAAGTATTCTTTTGCGTCTTCTTCAAAATTTATAAATTCTTCTGGCAATAATACTCTTATGTTTGTTTGATCTTCATAGTCTATATCCATAAGTTCAAATACTTCATCTAACAAATCATTTATTTCATTTAATTCATAACCTTTATCTACTAGTCTTTCTACTATTTCTTTTTCTATCTTCTCTATATCTTTATTGGTACTTTCTAATAAGTTATTAACTACTTCTACCAAAACTTCCAATATTCTTGTTTCTTTTTTCATCTTTACTCCATTCTACTCATTCCTACCAAACCTACCACCATTAAGACTTTTTATCAACCCTTCAAGTTCCATATTCGAAAGTAACACAAGTAAGTCTGGTGCTTTAAGTTTAGTTTTAAGTATCAATTCATCTAAACTTTTAGGAGTTATTAGTTCGTTGTATATTATTTCTTCATTTGAAGATTCAAATTTTCTATTTATTTCTTTTTTATTAACTGTCCAATTATATTCTTCTAATATATCTTCTACCCTACTAACAAGTTTAGCTT
>CAZHXU010000294.1:0-3225 GCA_964536535.1 uncultured Fusobacteriaceae bacterium | reverse complement strand
AAAAAGACTGATTTTTTATAAAATCAGTCTTTTGTAATATATTTACTTATTAATATTCTGTTTCAGTTATATTGTATACACCAAGATTAGTTTTTGGTTTTACCTTAAATTCATACATTTTTGTACCTTGATAACTTAAGATAATATCAAAATCACTACTAAAAGTTCCAAGTGCAGTTACATTTGTAGATAATGAACTTGGGCTTGTAGAAATAGTTAATGCATTAGATTTTACTTCAAAATCTCTTCCGTTAATAGATAATGTTATTTTTTTGCTAGTAGCACTAATAGTACCTTGATAACCAAATTCATAAGCATAAAGTGTAGCATTCTCCATAGTTGCAGGTATTTGTACCTTTAATTTTAATAATTCGTCTTTATGAGCTCTCATACGAAGACCCATAACTGTAGCTCCCCCTAATACCATTATTATTGCAATTACTATCATCAATTCTAATAGTGTAAATCCCCTTTTTTTCATCATTTGCTCCAATCTATCTTCTCCCAATCAAGATAATTTTTATGATCCCCTTTAATTAACTTCTTTTTTGGAAGGTAATTATTTATTATTAATGTATCTATATATTTACGATTTGTAACAAAAGTATGTTTGAAAACAGCTTTGTTATTAGTATCAAAAGCATACATACTAAAGCTAGTATTCATATTTCCTTTAGGTGTAAATTGTCTTTCTACAAGTTTTTTACCAAAACTATCTTCATATTCAAAAGAGTTAGGTAGTATTAACTCGTCTATAATATTACCATTTTTTTTTACAGATATCAATTTTTTATCAAAATCAAAACTGATATCCAATCGCTCATCTCTTTCGTCTGCATTAAGAGCAATGTTGTCGACAAATACATTTATTTCTTCCTTTAATATTTTCAAATCTTTGATACTTCTACTCTTTTTTATTGAAATAAAAGTACTCCCAGATAATATAGTCATTATAGTAACAACTATAATAAGTTCTAATAAAGTAAAGCCTTTTTTCATAAATATATCAACCTCCTAAGTTTATATACTTAAAAAGTTGACAATTTCATCTAATTTATCTCTTTTTTAACTCATTAATAGTTCTTTCTAGATGTCTTTTCATATATATTCTAGCTAATTCTTTATCTTTGTTTAAAATAGTTTGATAAATTTTGGTATGCTCTTCTATACGTTTATCGGCAGTCAAAAGATAATACTGGTCTTTTGTAAAATGTTCAGTAATGTCAAATAACATAGCTGTAATTTTTTGTAATATACCATTAGATGCCCCTTCAGCAATAGTTCTGTGAAAAGCCATATCATATTCAAAGAATTTTTCTTTGTCTTCTTTTGCTTCTACCATGCACTCATGTACACTTCCTAATTTATCTATGTCTTCTTTAGTAGCAAAATCGATAAATCTTTCTACAGCTAATATATCTGTAGCTAATCTAAACTCAAGTATCTCCATATAACTAACTTGGTCCATAGTAAGCAAAGGTAATAGTGTATTCATATATGTAGATGATGTAACTTCATTTACATAAGTACCTCCACCTCTAGTTTTGGAAAGTATTCCAAGTGCAACCATCTTTTCAATAGCTTCTCTAACAGACATTCTACTTACTTCTAATTCTTTTACTAAAGAAAGCTCAGGAGTTATTTTATCCCCTGCTTTCCACACACCTTTAATAATATTACCCTCTATATAATTATAAACTTTATCGCTTGTTTTCATCTTATCCCTCCACCTATAAGTATACCATAATTTTGTTATATAAAAAAGCTTAGGAGAATTATTATCTTTATGAAAAAAATATTTAAAAATATAAAATTTTATAGTATAGTTACATTGTGAAAAAGGAGGGATTATGAAAATAAAATTAATATTAATTTTGAGTATCTTGTTTTTATTATCTTGTGGAACTATCCCAAAAAGACAAAGAGTAGAAACAACTAGATTAAATTCTATTGATACCATTTCGAAATGGGAAGAGTTTCAGGAGGTAGAAGGTGAAGAGAGGGAAATTGGGTGGAAAGAAGATATAGATTATATGGTTAAAGTTTTAGAAAATAACCATAAAAATCTATTTCATACTATAGAAAAAAGGGAATTTTATGAAGAAGTAGAAGGGCTAAAAAGAGAAATAAATAATTTATCAAATGGTGAAATTATTTATGAGTTAAAAAAAATAGTAGCAAAAGTTGGAGATGGGCATACAAAAGTCCAAGATTATCTTTTTTTAGAGGAAGTATTACCAATAGTATTAGAAAAATATAAAGAAGGATATATAATTATAGGGGCTACAAAAGAAAATGAGGACTTAATAGCAAATAAATTGTTAGGAATAAATGGTGTTGAAATAACTAAGATAGAAGAGAAAATAAACGAAAGTATAAGTAGAGATAATGAAGTGAGTTTGAATGCTACATTTACACATTATCTTACTTTTGTAGATTATTTAAAGATAATAGGAGTAGTTGAAGATAAAGTTATTTTAAATCTTCTGACAGAAGAAGGAGAAAATATAGAAAAAGAAGTAAAAGTAATTTCTGTAGATAATTACCCTAAAGATTGGGTTAATTTGGTAAGTAAATACAGTGATTCGGCAAAAACACTCCAATATAGATATTTTAATAATTATTATGCTTTTGAATATATAGCTGATAAAGAGCTTTTATATATCCAATATAATCAGTGTAGTTCAGATGAGAATTATCCCATAGATGAATTTATAAAAGATGTTTCTGCTTTTATAGAAAATAATCAAGTTAATTATCTTCTTTTTGATATGAGAAATAACTCTGGTGGAAATTCGAATCTTGTAGAACCTCTTATTAAAAAAATAAAAAAAGATAAAAGAATAAATAAAGAAGGACATTTGTTTGTAGCTATAGGGAAAAATACTTATTCATCAGCTATTTTGAATACGTTGAAATTTAAGGAAGAAACAAAAGCTATATTGATAGGTAGAAAAACAGGAGGTAGCCCTAATCATTATGGGGAAATATTAAGTTTTAATCTTCCTAATAGTGGGCTTATCCTTAATTATTCTATAAAATACTTTAAAAGCAGTGATTTGTATGGAAATACAATAACTCCAGACATAATCTTAGATAATTCATTATTTTCTATATTAAAAGGGAGTGATGAAGTAGAAGTAGAAGTATTAAATAGGATTGGAAATGAGTAGAAGAAATAAATTATAAAATATAAATTTTAATAAAAGTGACTAATTAAAAAAA
>CAZHXU010000293.1:0-3261 GCA_964536535.1 uncultured Fusobacteriaceae bacterium | reverse complement strand
TAAGAAATAAGATTAAGTAGTCACTACATTCACTAAATTTCAAAACTCGCTTTTAGGAGCTCGAACAGCTCCCAATTCTTAACGTTCATTTCATTAACTTAATCTAAATTTCTTATAAATGTACATTAAAGCTATAAAAAGTCAGTGCGACTATTTCTTTAAAACACATACTTCTGTTTATTAAATAAAATTGATTTTTCTTCAACTTGAAAATTGGAAAAACCCAAATTTTTTATATGTTAAAGAGTTTGATACTCTTTTTACTCTTTATAAATTTTTCTTTTAGTTCATTATTGTTTAAATCATCAGCTAATAAGATAGCGTTATCAAGTAATTTATCATAGATTTTATCTAAGTTACTACTGTTTTTGAATGAATAAAAATGATATAAAGTAGAAACTTTTTCATAGGATTTAAGTGCTTCTACTCCCTTTTCTTCACCTAATTCAATAGTGGCTTTTAGAGACAAAGCTTTTATTAATTTTATAAGTTCAGTAGACTCTTGTACATTAGCAGACAATACTTCTACCCCTTCTACTACCGATTTTATAAAAGTATCATAATCATCAAAGAAGTTGTAACTAGTAACAGCTCTATTAAGTAAAGCATCATGAAGAGGGTTTGCATAGATAATAGGATTATCAGCAAACAAATCTCTAAGTAGTATAATTGCTTTTGATAAATAAGCTAAACTATCTTGGAAGTTACCACTTTCAGTATGGTACATACCTAACTCAAAAAAAGTCTCGGCAAAAGTTTTTTTCGTATCTGCACTGTATTCAATATCTCTATATAATGGGGATATTGTTTCAAGGTAGAAGATAGCTTGACCATCATCATTAACTGCTGTTCTGTATAGTTTTGCTATAACAAATACTAATGAAACATACTCAGTTTCACTTATTAGTTTTAGTTTCCACAAACGACTAAAATATTCATAAGCATGTTTTGCATCTTCTTCTCTTTCTTCTACATTATCTGCATAGATATTTCTTTGGAATGACAATAAACTTTTACAACCTTTTAAAAATATCTCTATAGCAGTATAAATTTCTAATTCTTTATTTCTAAGTAGAATTTTGTTTATATGTAGATTTTTTTCTATTTCAAATACTTTTAATAATTCTTTTTTCCTAAAGTAAGTAATAAGAAGTTCTTTTAGAGTTTTTAAATAATAATAAGTACCATAATTTCTAGTCGATTTTATGAGGAAAAACTCATTTAATTCTTCTAAAGATTTTGTTCTATCTTCGAGATCTAGAGATATATAAGTATTTACTTCTAAATAAGCTATATAATAATAAAATGGATCATTTATATCATCTTTTTCAAGATAGTTATACATTTCTACTGCTTTTTTGAAATAAGAAAATTTTTCTTCTTCATTAGATAATAGAGCTTTTTTTACATAAGTATTTCCACATAATAAAAAGTCTATTCCGTCACCTTTTTGATAACTATCTTCTAAAAAAGAGATTAATTTATTAATAAGTTTATTTGCTCTTTCTAAATCACCCTTTTCTTGAAAAAATTCAATGGCACTATCAAAAACTTTTTCTGTATAGGGCTTAAAAAAATCAAAATCAACTTTCATATATCTATCACTAATAATTAAAGATATATTATAGTATTTTTCAGCTAAATCATTATCACCGATTAATTTGGCTACTTTAGCTTGTTTTAATAACTCATACGGTGTTCTTGTTGCTAACATATCACCAATATTAACAGTGATTTTGTCAGTAAGATTAAGGGCCTTTTCACGCCAATCAAGTGAAGCTCTAAAATTTAGTGATTTTTCATGTAAATCAGCTTTTAAAAAAGCTTCTAAAATAGCATTACTAATATTACTATAGTTATTTTGGATAAATATTTCTTTTTTTTCTAGAGGAAAATAATCGTCTAAAAAACTAATTAGATTTTTATAAGTATTTAATTCTTCTGTTACAAGGTTATTTTGAGAAAAGTTTATATTTTCTACTTGGAAAGAATCAAATATAAGGTCTTTTATCTCTACTAAACTTTTTTCATCAAGTAATTCTTTACTAGTATCCAAAGCTTTTTTATAACGTTTTAATCCTTCGTCAAAATAGCTAGAATCAAAGTAACAACTACCTTCTTCTATTAATTTTTTGATTTGTATCGTTTTTTCTGTCATTAGTCACCCCATTAAAAATTGTATATAATAAATTTTTTATTTTAAAATCTATTCTTCCATAGTTTCTAGCATAATGCTAAAAAGTTTGGTAAAATATAAAGTACACAGTAATATATATATAACAAAAATGAAAATAAATCAAATAGAGAGGTATTTATGTATAAAGAAGCAGTAGAATTAATTGTTGAAGATAGAGATAAAGGTAAAAGATTGGATCAATTTATCAGTGAAAATATATCTAGTCTTAGTAGAAGTTTTGTACAAAACCTTATTGATAAGGAAGAGATAGTAGTAGAAGGAAAAAGTAAGATAAAAGCAGGGCTTAAACTAAAAGGAAATGAAAAAATAGTAGTATCTATTCCAGAAGAAGAAGAGTTAGACGTTGTACCTGAGAACTTGCCTATCAATATAGTTTATGAAGATAAAGATATGGTAATAATAAATAAAAGCCCAGATATGGTTGTTCATCCTGCACCGGGAAACTATAGTGGAACTCTTGTGAATGCTATTATGTACCATATAAAAGATTTATCAAGTATAAATGGTGTTATAAGACCAGGAATAGTTCATAGACTTGATAAAGATACAAGTGGTCTTATTATTATAGCTAAAAATGACAAAGCTCATTTGTCACTAGGTGAAATGTTCCAAGAAAAAACTATAGATAAATATTATGTAGCTATAGTTAAAGGAAAAGTAAAAAAAGACAAGGGAAGAATAGAAACTAATATAGGTAGAAACCCAAAAGATAGAAAAAAAATGGCTGTATTAGATAGAGGTGGAAAAAGAGCAGTTTCTAATTTTTATGTTTTAGATAGAAGTGAAACACATACACTTGTGCTTGTAGGTATAGAAACAGGTAGAACACATCAAATAAGAGTACATATGAAATATATAGGAAATGTAATCGAAGGTGACCAAGTATATGCAAAATCAAATAAATATGCCAATAGGCAGATGTTACACGCATTTAAACTAGAATTTAATCATCCTATATCAAATGAGGAAGTAAGAGTAGAAGGGGATATTCCTTTTGACATGATAGAATGTATGCAAAAAGTTGGTTTAACTTTTGATAAAAATAAGATAGATGAAGTTCTTAA
>CAZHXU010000292.1:0-3264 GCA_964536535.1 uncultured Fusobacteriaceae bacterium | reverse complement strand
TGGAATGTAAACTTTTAGAATGTAGAACGTAGGAGGTAAAAAATAAATTTTCTCAAAATAATTAAGAGTATATTACCTAAATAACTAAGTCGTATTCTTTTCTACTCAAATTACTACTAATAAAAAATATAAAAATCTAAATTCTAAAAATGAAAATTGTAAATTTATAATGATTATCTCCATTTGACTAATTTGATTTCTTCTGATATCATTATCTCAATATCTACATTGATATTGGAGAATCCATACCATAGTTGGAAATGTTAATAATTGGAGAATCCATGCCAAAGTTGGAACTAAAATAATTGGAGAGTTCATGCCAGAGTTGAACATCTTAACTATCAACTTTCATAGTTTTTAGTAAAAAAATACTAAAAATTCAAGAGGAGAAGAATTTTCTTCTCTTTTTTATTGTCTAAAAATTTACTTTTTTTTTAATCATAAAAAAATTACACACAGTGTTGACTTTTTGTTTTAGAAATTATAGAATATTACATAATATTTTTATTATAAGCGTAGAATTGTTATAAAAGTTGAGGGGATGTTAGTCTATTGGAGAATTTATCGCTTGAGAATTTATAAGGGGAGGAACATGAAACGTTTTCATTACTGGGTAATTTTAATTTTATTATTGTTAGTGGGGTGTAAAAGTAAAAAGGATGAAGCTGTAGTAATAACAAGTATAGGAATCGAAACAAAAGATAATCTGAGTGTTTATCAAAATGATACTATTGACAAACATCTAAATAATTTTTTCGTAGTTGTAAATTATTCAAACAAGAAAAAAGAAGTTGTTAAGATAAATAAAGATATGGTAACTATCTTTGATACAACAAAAGAAACAGAAGGGCTTATAGAAGTAGCTTTACACGGGAAAAAAGCTCAAAAAACATTTGGGATAGCACAAAATGTTTTAGTAGATTTTGATATAAAACTCATTGATGGAAGAAAAATATGTCTTAATGATACTAGAGATTTGCATCTAGATAGTTTTGATATAATAGGAACATATATAAATGGGGAGAAAAAGAGAGTAGAAGTAAAAGTTGAAAATATTAAAACTTTTGATACAAGTACTTTGGGTAGAAAAATTATAGTTTTTAATTTTGCTTCTATAGAAAAAAATCTACAAGTAGAGATAGAAGAAAATCGTGTTGTAGATTATGAACTATTGTTAAAGAACAACCCAGTATTTGTAGAAGGTGATACTCTGGCTAAACACATGAGTTCATTTATGGCAAATGAAATATATTTGAATGGTACCAAAAAAGAGCTAGTATTAGAAGAAAAAAACATATGGTCTTTTAATACTAAAACTTTGGGTAAAAAATATATATCTTTGAATGTAGGATACAGAGCTAAAGCTAGGTTAGAGATAGAAGTTGTGCCTAATACTGTAGTTGATTATGAAATAAAAGCCAAAACTACAAGTGTTTTCCTTCAGTATGAAAACAAATCAAAACACTTAAATTCATTTGAAGGTACAGGTACTTTTTTAAATGGGGATCAAAAAAAACTTGTAATAACAGCTGAGAATATAGCAGTTTTTAATACAGAAACAGTTGGACCAAACAAAGTTGAGTTTGTATTTGATAATGTAAAAAAAATCATTGATATAGATGTAAAAAGAAATGAAATAATTGATTTTGAAGTTAGTCCTAAAGTTGACGCAAAATTTGTACAAGGAGATTCACTAGTAAAACATCTAACAAACTTTAGTGTTTTAGCTACTTTTTCAAATGGAACAACAGGAAATATTAATCTAAAAGAATCGGATATAAGTGGTTTTGATACTAGAACAACAGGAGTAAAAAACTTAATAGTTACACTGGAAAATGTTCAAAAAACTTTGAATATAGAAGTGGTTTCAAATGAATTTGTTAATTATGAAATTCTACTTAAAGAAGGAAGACATATAGTAGAAGGGGATAGTTTGTCAAAACATATAGATAGTTTTTCTATTTACAAAGTATATACAAATGGCTCAAAGACAAAGTTGAACTACAATGGAGAAAGTATTAAAGGCTTTGATACTAGTACTATAGGAATAAAAACTCTTACACTTAATTTGGAATCTGTAGATGTACAATTTGATATAGAAGTTGTGCCAAATAGAGTAGTTGACTTGGATATAAAAGTCAAAAATGGTGTAGTTATTGTAAAAGATGATAGTATCTCAAAACACTTAACTTCATTTGAATTAAAAGAAATCTATCTAAATGGAGATATAAAAGAAGTAGAGATGAGTTATCAATATCTAAAATACTTCTCTTCATTTTGGATAGGTAAAAACATTATGAAATTTAAGTTTGGAGAAGGTGGAGCAGAAATAAAAGAGTTTGAAATAACTGTTGTTCCAAATAGAGTAGTTAGATTAGATTTGAGTCTTAGAGAAGGTGTAGAATTTTTTGTTGGAGATACACTAGATCAACACTTTGATTCTATAATAGTAAAAGAAATCTATCTAAATGATGATGAAGAAATAAAAGTTATCGAAACTGATGATGTAACAAACTTTGATACTAGTAAAGTAGGGCAAGTAGATGTAACTATCGATATAAAAGGGGTATCTGCAACTATAACTCTGAATATAATCGATAAAAAAATCAATGATACAACTGATTTTACATATAGTACTACTACTGGTGGAATAATAATAACTGATTATGTAGGTACATCAAAACAAGTAACTATCCCAAGTGAAATAGATGGTCAAAAAGTAGTAATATTGGGAGAAAAATCATTTTATAAAAAAGGTTTGATTACTGTTAGTATTCCTGATACTGTAGAAAAAATTGGAGAAAATGCATTCTTTAATAATAATCTTTCTACACTGTATATACCAGATAGTGTAACGGATATCCAATTTTCTGCATTTGCATGGAACAAAGGTCTTAGAGAAGTAAGATTACCAACAAATCTAAAAGTAATTAATGCCTCTACTTTTTTAAAGTGTGCAATAAGGTCAATTCATATTCCAGATAGTGTAAAAGCTATACTCGATGGTGCATTCAAAGAAAATGAGATAGTTGATTTAAAACTTTCTAAAAACTTGATATATATTTGGCATGATGCTTTTTCTTGGAACAATATTGAAAAAGTAGTAATACCTGAAGGTATGACTCACATTGGGTGGAATACATTTGAGTTAAATAATATAAAGGAATTAGTACTTCCTGAATCTCTCACATATATCGGTCAAAATGCTTTTTCATACAATGAGTTGGTAGAAGTAAAACTTCCTCAAGGATTGGAAGTATTAGA
>CAZHXU010000291.1:0-3287 GCA_964536535.1 uncultured Fusobacteriaceae bacterium | reverse complement strand
CTCTAAAGTTATAACTAAGGCTACTTGGTTTTATTCTATCAAGAGGTAAAAAACTAGCTCTTCCACCTTTTTTATCCTTTAAAAAATTAATACAAAACTTTGCATGACTACTATTTTCAACAACTATATCTTGAAGCCCATTTCCTATAGAACTTTCAATAGCTTTCATAAATTTATCTGGAATTTCTACAAGAGACAAAATTGGACCTTTTACTCCATTTATTCCCTCTTTCATAATAAGTTTTACACTTTTAAAGAACCCTTCATTATTTTCATCTGTTCTTTTAAGGTTTTCATACTTACTATTTTTATTTCTCCATTTATAATCAGCTTCATCTCTTTGGTTTATTACTTTTTTTAATTCTTGTTCTACTTCTTTTTTTCTATTATATATTTCAACTCTTTTTTCTTTCAATTTAGAGTTTTTATCTTCTAATTCTATTTTTTTCCCTTGAGCAACTTCAAGTTCTTTAGTATTTCTACTATTTTCTTTCAAAAACTCTTCTTTTTCTCTTTCAAGATCAGCCACTCTTTTTTCTATACTTTTTTCTTTTTTATTTGCTTCTTCTATGTTATTAAGGAATTTTACCCTATCAACTTCATAATCAAGTACTTTCTCTTTTGATTTCCTTAATTCTTCTTCTAACTTATAAAATTTTTCTTCTAAGTCATCTAAATAAAGATTATCTTCTTCATGACTATGTTCTTCATTTTCTATATAACTTTCTAACTCTTTTATTTTAAGCTCAAGTTCATCTAATTCACTTTTTTTATTATCTTCTTTTTTCTCAAGTGAAACTATATTTTCGCTTTTTTCCCATATTTCTTTTTTTAATGAACTAAGTCTTTCTGTTAATCTTACTTTTTCATTAACTAACAACTCTAATTCTTCTTTAAATTCTTTGTTTTCACTATTTTTTACTTCGTATTCTTCATTTGCTTCTTCTCTTTTACCAAGAGTTTCTTCAAGGTCTTTTTCACTATTAATAAATTTTTCTTGTAAAAATTCTATTCTATCTCTCAGAACTTTTTCTTTTTCATTTACACTTTCAAAATCTTCTTTTCTGTCTTTTAATTCTTTTACTAAAATAGCTTTATATAATTCATCTTTTTCTTTAGTATATTCATTAAATTTCATTGCTTTTTCAGCCTGTTTAGTAATATTCTTAAGGTTATTACCTAATTCTTTTTCTACATAAGCTATTTTATCTATCTCGATCTTTACATTATCAAGTTTTTTTTCAGCTTCACTTTTTCTAAGTTTTATTTTTTTTATTCCTGCTGCTTCTTCAATAATCGATCTTATCTCTTGATTACTACTAGAGATTATTCTTTCTACTTTTCCTTGACCTATTACTGAATAAGCTGATTTACCTACTCCTGTATCCATAAATAACTCTTGTATATCTTTTAATCTACACTTATCATTATTTATATAATATGTATTTTCACTTTTATCTGTAATATGTCTTGTTATTCTTATTTCTTCTGTATCAAGAGCTAATACTCCATCTGAATTATCTACAATTAATGTTACTTCAGCAAATGATTTTGCTTTTCTATTTTTACCACCAGAAAAGATAACATCTGTACTTGCTTTTGCCCTTATATTTTTATAACTCTGTTCACCCAGAACCCAAAGGATTGCATCTAATATATTAGATTTCCCACTTCCATTTGGACCTACTACAGAAGTTATTCCTCTTGTAAAGTCTATTCGTACCTTTTCTGCAAATGATTTGAATCCGTTTACTTCTAAAGCTTTTAAATGCATTTTATCACCCTACTATAATATATAATCGTTTAAGTTTTCTTCTCTGCCGTCAATTGAAAATACTTTTTCTATGTCTTTCTTCCCAAATTTTACTGTTTTTTCCTCTTCATATGGTGCTTCAAACATCAGTTCATTGAGTACTTTTTCAAGTACAGTATGCAGTCTTCTAGCACCTATATTTTCTATCTTTTTATTAAGTTTTATAGCTACATCTGCTACTGCCTCAATTGCACCTTTAGTAAATTCTAAATTTACATTATCCACTTTTAACATGGCTATGTACTGGTCAATCAAATTATTTTCTACTTGTGTCAATATTTTAACAAAATCTTCTTTTGTAAGACTTTCTAATTGTACCCTAACAGGGAATCTCCCTTGTAATTCTGGCATAAGATCGCTAGGACTAGACATAGTAAAAGCTCCTGCTGCAATAAATAAAATATGGTTTGTTCTACATGGTCCATATTTTGTCATAACAGTAGTTCCTTCTACTATAGGAAGTATATCTCTTTGTACTCCCTGTCTACTTACTTCACTTCTTCCACCAGATTCTCTTTCAGCAATTTTATCTATTTCATCAATAAATATAATCCCATCTTCTTCTACTCTTCTTATAACTTCCGGACCAAGTTCTTCGTTATCAAGTTTTATATTTATATTTTCTTTAACAAGATAATCAATAGCATCTTTTACTTTCATGTCTACTTCTTTTGACTTTTTCATGCCAGGTATATTACTCATAAAATTCTCTATTGCACCTTGTATTCCTTCTTCATCAGAAGAACCAGCAAACACTTCAATTACAGGTCCATCACCTTTAGGTGTTTTTTCGATTTTTACTATTTCATCATCAAATTTACCTTGTTTTATTTCTTCAATAAGTTTTTCTTTTTCATCATCATTTACTTCATATGGTCTCAGTTTTTTCAAGATTTGACCATAAACTTTAGGAAGTTCGCTTTCTTTAAGACTTTCAAGTATCTCACTTCTAACTAGTCTATATGTCATATTTACCAAGTCTTTTATCATTGATTCTACATCTTTACCAACGTAACCAACTTCAGTAAATTTTGTTGCTTCTACTTTTATAAATGGTGAATTATTTACTTTTGCTAATCTTCTAGCAATCTCAGTTTTTCCTACTCCAGTAGGTCCCATAAGAATTATATTCTTAGGAGTTATTTCTTTTGCTAATTCATCATTATTTACATTTTTTCTTCTATATCTATTTCTAAGTGAAACTGCAACATTTTTTTTAGCTTCATCTTGGCTTATTATATATTTATCCAATTTTTCTACTATTTTTTTTGGTGTAAAATTAATATCCATAAAACCTCCAATTTTATCTTGTAATTATACATAAAATGTATGAATATTTTATCTTTGATTATTTATATTTATCTAATCTATTATATACTATTTCACTTGTTTTTACAACAAAACAAGGGAATTAAGAGAAGTTTTTGCCTTTTAACAGGTATAATATAATAGTTGTTATTTTTTCTTCTATTTT
>CAZHXU010000290.1:0-3303 GCA_964536535.1 uncultured Fusobacteriaceae bacterium | reverse complement strand
TTTATCATTATCATCACTAAAATACTTTGCGGTATCAATTGCACTTGAACTTGTACTTGTATTAAGCCCTAAATGTTTATCAAGTGAACTTCTATCAAAACTCTCATCAATATTAATGCTTTTATTATTATTATTAGCTACCACAGCCACCACAGCTGAATTAGTTTTTGTATAACCAGTAGCTGTAGGAGGAAGTGTGTCTACAAGATATTCAATATGAGTCCCACCAGCACCTAAATCTAAAGTATTATAACTATTAGGATTATCATCACTTATTCCACTAAACATACCTGCTCTATTAATTAGAGCAATATCATCAACTGTATATACTCCGTCATAACGTACATAAGCTGAACCAGGTTGTGGTTGTTTAGTAGGCATATTAAATACTCCAGTAGAAGTAGAACTTATATGATCTACAACATAATGAATACCATTAGTTATTGTACCTAGTTTCTCTCCATCTTCTGACACAGTTTGTCTAAATAACAAAAGAGTACCTGCTAGAGTTTCTATACTACTAAGAGGGTCAAATGTTAAATTATAACTTGTTTCTAAACCATTTATTATTATTTTATCACCAGTATAATCATCTCTTGATAGATTTTTAATAAATTTAGGATTAGGCCTACTTAATGTTTGAACTTTTAAAGTAGGTGTCTCTGTAGCTATGTTATTATAATCATCTTTAATATGTTGTGCACTTATTAAAACATAATCTACTTGATTGTCACTAGGGTTGTTTATTATGTTAATTTGACCAATAATAGTTCCGTTATCGTAATTAGCTTGGGTATTTGTTAAATTGACTTTATTTGAAATTTCCTTAAATGTTTCAACACTTATAGAAGTTTTATTAAAATCAATTTTTATCTCTACTTCATCTCTATTATCAGTAGTGCTAGTCTCTCTATTTACATATAATATTGGTGAAGTAGAAGTAGCTTGAACTAAAGCTAAATCACGACTCTCTATATCATCAAAATCGAAAACAGGCTTATTATTCCACTTCGTAAGAACTTTCAATTTATCTTTAGCAGTAATATTAGTAGCAACTACACTATTAGTCTTAGGTTCACCTAAATAAACCATAGCTTCTACTACATCTTGTAGATAGTTTTTAACTCCCGATTTTAATGTAGTAGCATTAACTGTAAATTTAGCTTTTTTAGGAGAAGTAGCTCCCCATTTTTTCAGATTAATTATATCTACATCAGTTAAAGCATATTTAAGCATAACATCATTTGCGGAATTAGATATTGTAAAATTTTTATTAGTTTCAGTATAAGCAATTATAAGTTTTTCCTGTGAATTTGGGTTAGTGTAATCAAAATCTATTATAAATTCAGCAGACTGAACAGAGTTTACGTCAATCTTAACACCAGTACCTACAGGTGAAATAAGAGCTTTTAAAATTAATGCTCCAGGCTCGAATGCACCATTTTCCCCCTCTTTAGGTTCTTCCCGTATAAACTTAGCAGGTTGATTACTTCCGTTAGGGTTGGTAAATTTGACAATGTTTTTTCCTTCTTTTGGAAGGTAGTATCTATCGCTATACCCTTCAACATGTTCCGAAGCAGTTCCAGGTTTAACTAGTTTTGTAGTAGTTATTGCTGTATCAGTAGTACCAGGAATAGTAAAATCACCTAAACTAAATATAGATTTTTTCCATTTGAAATAATCATGTGTAAATTGTGAAACAGTGTATTCAAATTCCCAACTTTGGTTAAATCTTGCAATTCCAAAAAAGTGATTTAAAATATCATTTAGATGTGTTTGGTTCTCATAATCAGTAACATTTTTAGAAGATGATTCATACTCATAAAACATATCAGCCATATATGCTTTTAGCATAAGTGGGTGAAAGATATTTCCAGCATTATTTGTATCCCAAATATCTGTATAAGGGTTTCCTAATCTATCTGTATTTTCTCCCGAAGGAGTAGTTCCAACGATAGGATCCAAGTTACTGTTAATATCAGTCAAAGGTATACTAGCTAATAAAAGAATATTATTTTCCTTAGCATAATTTTTTAACCAATTATAAAAAGCAAAAGCATTTTTTCTTTGTGTAATTAGTGTACTACTAGGATTTCCTGAATTAATAAACTCACTCTCTTTAGCAGTGAAATTATTTAGATATGAAGCAAATTCAGGAAAATCATGAACTAAATCAAATGAGTTTGGAGCCATTATTTGAGAATCACTTAATACAATTAATTTTTGATTTCCACTTGTTGATTTTTCAACAAGGAATTTTGCAGCATAATATAAACCATAAGCACTATTAGTACCACCCTCTGTTCCATAACTTCCTCTATTTGGTGCTAATAAACCTACGTGATTCAAAGCTTTTTCCAAAGGAGCAGTATCTGTAGCAGAAGTAGTTATCCAATCATCATACATTCTTAATCTATATGAATTACCATTTTTATCTCCCAAAATTTGATTTTGTAGAATATATTCTCCATTAACTGTTGCAGAAACAGTATTAAAATCTCTCAAAACTAATTCTTTTACATTAAAGTAATCTTTTGGTGAATTATCTAAATCATAATGGTAGCCATTTTTATAAAAATATCTATCTCCATGGTGAGATTGCCCACTATTTTCATCAAGTTTACCAATTGACGGATTAACAGGAATATATCTGTCACCCATATCTAAATTTGGCTGGAACTTAACTGCACCGTATTCTACTATATTGATACGGTCGAAAGAGGTAGAAGCTAAGTCAGACATCATAAATGTTTTAAGATGTTTTTGAACATTATCTACTCCAGTTTTTTCTGTATCTAGATGATTAAGCCCAATAACAAAAACTACGTCATATTTATCTCCCGAGTTTCCTCCACCATCACTACTAGTATGTTCACTCAGTTTTCCATTTTCAATTTGGTATCCTTCTAATTTAGACTCGTCATAAGCCATATCAATACCCTGATGAGTAGTAGTGTTTAAGGTATATGTTTTTGGAGTACTCTCATCTATTTCAGGTACAATACTACTTCTTATTAGTTCTGGTGTAATCATAGAACGTATGTATTTTCTGTATAAATCAGAAGTAATAGTTGTTCCCGTTGTTGCTTCTACATAAAGACCTTCCCAATTTGTATTGAAAATGACTTTAACATTTTGTTCTACATTACCATTTGTTTTATAAACTGTAGTTGAGTTTATGTTTGAAATAGTTAGTTTGTTTTCATAACCTGCAGTTCTTAGTTTTAGTCCATCAAACTCAGTATTTGCAAAAGTAAAAATTGTCAGTAGCATAAATATGATTAAATGCCTCAATTTTTTCAT
>CAZHXU010000289.1:0-3322 GCA_964536535.1 uncultured Fusobacteriaceae bacterium | reverse complement strand
TAATTTTATAAGTTAATTAACTACACCCTTTATTTCTTTAAAAATATAAAGTATCCTTATATTAGAAGACTTTTACACCAACAGTTAGTTGTAGTTGACTTAAGTTTTCTTCATGTGTTCCAATAGTCATTGTAGAATTTTGATATATTAATTCAGCTAAAAAGCTATAGACGTCAAAACCTATACCCATAGCCCAGTAAGTTCCATTTTCAATCTTATTTATACCGCCAAATCCGCTTTCTTGATCTACAAAATTCAACCCTACTTTTCCTACTACATATGGTTTGAATACTACTGGAAATATATTAAATTTTACAAAACCATAAACTGGCATATTTTTAAATGAACCATCTAAAGGTATTGTTGTATCTTGAAAAGTTATACTATCGTTATAGTGTATTCCCGCACCAGCTGTCAAGTATCCAAGGTTTACACCCAGTTCAGCACCTAATGTTAGATTTAATGTATTATTTTTTACTTGGTAGTTGTCAAGGGTAGAAGCCATATTAACTCCTGGTCTTATTGCTAAGTCTAAAAAATAAGACGCATAAGTATTAAGTGATAATGTAAATAATAGTCCTAATGTTAAAATTATTTTTTTCATTTTTTCCTCCATAATTATATATTAATTGTTATTATTTATCTTTCAAATTAATTATCGAAATATTTCAGAAAAAATAAAGGAAATTTTGTAAAAAAATCGAATTAATTATTACTAAGAGATTAAAAAGTGGTTTTTATAGGAAAAGAGGTGGGCAATTGTGTTCAAAAACAGGTATTTGCTATATGAAGAACTATATCTTGAAGAATTAGAAGTTTGTGAAAAAGAAATGGAAGATCATCCTTTGGATATGACTTATGTTTATGAGTGGCAAATGATTGCCGAACTAATTAAAGAAGTCAGAATTGCAAAAGAATTTAATTTTTAATTTATATAAATAATAAAAAGAGCTCAAAAGCTCTTTTTTTGATTATTCTTTCTTTTCTTTATCTACATCTATATCAAATAATAATTTAAGTTTACCACTAAGGTCTTCAGCTACTACTTCACTAAAATACTCTTTACTTTTTATTGTATAATTACCATTATTTGTGTCTATATCAAGATCCATTAGTTCACTTATATTTTTTTTGATATTATCAGCTTCTACTTCTGTACCTCCCGTTAAAAATATAAGTTTGGTATTTTTATTTACTACTATTCCCCCTTGGCTTGTAGTAATTTCTTCTTTTACTTCACTTTCTATACTATTAGGACTTGTACTGATAACTTCTTCTTTTTCAACACTTTCATACTTAGTAATAGTTACTCCATTCAAACTTACTTTATCTTCATTTTTTTCTTCGTTAATTACTTCTATATTTGATTTTTCTACATTTATTTCTGAAGTGTTTTTTGAAGTAGAAGATTCTATAATTTCTTCTTTTTTACTTTGTTCTATTTGAATTTTTTCTTCAAGATTTGTATCATCTTTTTTTTCAACTTCTTCTATTTTTTTTACTTCTTCACTCACTTCTACTTTATTTTCTTCTACTTTATTTTCTTCAATTCCATATTTTTCATTGTATTTTTTAGGACCTAATGCCATATAGTCATATTGTTTTGGACTTCTAACTACTGGATTAAGACCATACTCTCTTTTGATTTCATGAGCTATAATTTGAGCATATTCTTCTGAATATAGGTCTTTTGCAAACAATCTATAAAATCCTTGTACAAATTCAATTTTTGTGTCTATTACATGTCCAATTTGATTTTGAACATTTATAATATCATCTTTGTCTTTACTCGATCTAAACTGAATATTATATATATTTTCTTTATTTTTTAAAGGAGAAAATTTTGCCAAAGCTACTTTTTCTTCAGCAATTGTTTCTTCTTTTTTTTCATCTTCTTTTTTTATGCTTTCTACTTTTTCTTCTATTATTTTTTCCTTCTCAATTTCTTTTATTTCTTCTTTAATTAAAGATTCAAATTCGCTTTCAATAGCTTCAAAAGTTTTTTCTTTTGCTAATTCTGCTTCTAATTCTTCCCTTACAACTTTTCTTAAATCTTCATACTCTTTATTGTCCAAGTATGTAAATAATGACCCTGAAATAATAAGTCCTATTCCTATTCCTAATAAAATATAATTCTTCACATTCTCCTCCAATCAAACTGAACTTATTATACATTAATACTATGTTTTTTTCAATATTTACTCTTTTTAACTACTAAATATATACTAAGAAAATATTAATTTTCCTAATTTTTAATAGTAATCCAGTTCAATTTATTTTTGGAAAAAAATAACATATAATATAAAAAGAATTTCAAATTTTAAAAGAATCCTTTTATTATTTATATTAACTTAGCATTCTTGACAAAATTGGATTTTAGAGATATAATTACTTGCTAAAAAAAGGGAGACAGTTCGTTGATACCATCCTGTCTATAAACAAAACTAGGGCCAGAACAATTATTTCTTTTTTGTTTTGGAGGTCAATACCTCTTTTTTTATGCACAATTTAGAACAAAGGAGATTTAATATGAATAATGAATTATTATGGGTAATAATGTTACTTATGAATTTTGGAGCAATTTTATTTGCTTACAAATATTTTGGAAAGATTGGTTTATTTGTGTGGATACCTATTTCTACTATACTTGCAAATGTACAAGTGTTAATAACTCTTGAATTATTTGGATTTGTAGCTACTTTAGGAAATATTATTTATGCAAGTGGATTCTTAGTTACTGATATTTTATCAGAAAATTATGGGAGAAAAGAAGCTAACAAAGCTGTTGCAATTGGATTTTTCAGTTTAATTGTTACTACAGTTATAATGAATGTTTGTTTATTATTTATTCCATTAAATGATGAAATGTCTCTTTCATTATATGGAAGTTTAAAAGATATCTTTTCATTAATGCCTAGAATTACTTTTGCTAGTTTAACTGCTTATATCTTATCTCAAAAACATGATGTTTGGGCATTTGAATTTTGGAAAAATAAATTCCAAGGAACAAAAAATTTATGGATTAGAAACAACTTATCTACTATGATAAGTCAATTAATTGATAGTACTATATTTACAATAATTGCATTTGTAGGAACAGGTATGCCTCTAAGTGTAATGTTTGAAATTTTTGTAACTACATATATTCTAAAATGGCTTGTAGCAGCAGCAGATACTCCATTTTTATACCTAGCTTCAAAAATGAAAAAAGAAGGTAAAATACCTGAAGTACAAATAGTATAAATGTTAATAAAATAAGGAAGAGGCATAGAGAAAACATAGTGGTTGTGTTGAAAGATGTAGGAAAAGTTTAATTTCTCTT
>CAZHXU010000288.1:0-3470 GCA_964536535.1 uncultured Fusobacteriaceae bacterium | reverse complement strand
TTTTCCACCAGCTTCAACTAATTCTTTAGCTTCTTTTAATCCTAATCCAGTAATTCCTCTAACTACTTTGATTACTCCGATTTTCTTTTCTCCACCAGATACTAAGATTACGTCGAATTCAGTTTTTTCTTCTTCAGCTGCTGCTGCAGGTCCAGCTACTGCTACTGGTGCCGCCGCAGTTACTCCAAAGTGATCTTCTAAAGTTGTTACTAATTCTTTTAATTCTAATACTGTCATAGCTTCTAAATCAGCTATGAATTGCTCTTTATTGAATGCCATTTATTTTTCCTCCTATAATTTTTAATTTTATCAATAATTTAAGTTTTTCTTATTACTCAGCTTCTTTTTTGTCAACGATTGCGTTAACACCGTAAGCAAGTTTTCTGATTGGTCCAAGCATACCATTTAATACCATAGATAGTAATTGCTCTCTTGAAGGTAATTTTGCTAAAGCTTCTACTGTAGCTACATCAGCTTTCTTCCCCTCAACTAAACCACCTTTTATAGTTAATTTACCAAAGTCATATACAACTTTAGCAGGTGCTACTGCATCACTTGATAAAGCAAAAGCTGTAGTTCCATTTAACTCTTCTTCAAAGTTTGCATCATAACCAGCTTCTTTAATTGCCAATTTAAATAATCTATTTTTAGCAACAAAGTAATCAACACCAGCTTCTCTAGTTTTTGATCTTAAGTCATCAGCTTCTACAGCTGTTAAACCTTTATAATCAACTAAAACTACAGTTTGTGCTTCTTTGATTTTAGCAGCTAATTCTGCAACTATTTGTTTTTTAGTTTCGTTTGCCATTCCTATTTCACCTCCTCTTAATTAAAAATCCCCCGTACCAAAGACAAACGGAGGAGTAATTAAGTTTCAGTATAAAACTAAAACCTCGGTAGGATATTTAAGCTAAAAGCCCCTACTGTCTTTGGTTTAATATATTAAATTTTTATTAATATCTAATTATAATCCTAATTCTTTTCCAACTAAGATTGGATCAATTTTAATTCCAGGTCCCATAGTTAATGAGATAGCAACTGTTCTTAAGTATTGTCCTTTAGATGAAGATGGCTTTAATCTTATGATTTCTGCCAAGAAAGCTTTTAGGTTATCATTGATTTTTTCAACTGGGAAATCTACTTTTCCAACTGGAACATGTATAGATCCTAATTTATCTACTCTAAATGCTAATTTACCTTTTTTAAATTCAGAAACTGCAGTTGCGATATCAGCACTTACTGTACCTGATTTAGGGTTAGGCATTAATCCTTTAGTTCCTAAAATTCTTCCTAATTTTCCAAGTTTAGGCATCATATCTGGTGTAGCTATTACTACATCAAAATCAAACCATCCACCTTGAATTTTTTCAATATATTCTTCTGCTCCAGCAAAATCTGCTCCTGCATCTAATGCTTTTTGAACGTTTTCTCCTTGAGTTATAGCAAGAACTCTTACAGTTTTACCAGTTCCGTGTGGTAAAACAACAGTTCCTCTAATTTGTTGGTCAGCATGTCTAGGATCTACACCTAATCTTAATGCTACTTCAACAGTTTCTACGAAATTAGCAGTTCTTGTTTTCCCAACTAATTCAGTTGCTTCTTCAAGAGTATAAAGTCTTTCTCTATCTACTAATTTAGCAATTTCTAAGTATTTTTTACCTCTTTTTGCCATTAAATTTTCCTCCTTTTGTGGTTAAACGGATATCTCCTACCACTGACTAAATCACATGTATTCTCATAAATAAGATTAATCTACTACTTTAACTCCCATAGATCTACAAGATCCTTCGATCATTGACATAGCTGTTTCTAAAGTAGCTGCATTTAAGTCTTCCATTTTAGTTTCTGCTATTTCTTGAACTTTAGCTTTAGTAATTTGTCCTGCAACTTCTTTTATTGAGTTAGCAGCACCTGATTTTATCCCTGCAGCTTTTTTAATTAAATCTGATGCAGGTGGAGTTTTAAGGATAAAAGTAAAACTTCTATCTTTATATACTGTGATTTCTACTGGAATAATGAATCCCATTTTATCTTGAGTTTTTGCATTGAAAGCTTTACAGAATTCCATGATGTTAACACCATGAGAACCTAATGCCGGTCCTACTGGAGGAGCTGGATTAGCTTTCCCTGCTTGTAATTGTAATTTAATTTTACCAGTTACTTCTTTTGCCATTTTAAAATTTACACCTCCGTAATTTTTGTGGTTATAATGATTTCTCTCCCACTAGCGAAAGCCTAGGCTTTCTTAACTCCGTCAAAACCAACTTCAACAGGAGTCATTCTACCAAACATTTCTATCATAACTTTAACTCTTTTGTGTTCAAAGTCTATGCTAGAAACTTTTCCTTCTTCATCTGCGAATCCACCTTCAGTAATTTTAACAAAATCACCTTCAGCAAAGTCTAGAATGATTTCTTCATCATCTACTAAATCTTCGCTAGTAGATAAACCAATTTTTTTGAAAAGGTTAGTTACTTCTGAATCTTCCATAGGTGTTGGTTCAGAACCTACTCCTACGAATCCAGTAACACCATTAGTATTTCTTATTACATACCAAGCATCACTGTCAACTCTAAAGCCAATTCCATCTGCTGTTTCTTCTCTTTCAACTAACATTTCCACCATTACATAACCTGGAAATAGTTTTCTCGAAACAATTTTTTTCTTACCTCTTCTGATTTCCACACTTTCTTCTTCTGGAACTATAATATTGAATACTCTGTCAGTTAGGTTAAGACTTTCTATTCTTTTTTCAAGGTCAGTCATTACCTTTTTCTCATAACCAGAATAAGTGTGAATAATGTACCATTTTTTTTCTAGGTTTCTCTTTTCCATAAGAATTATCCTCCAAAAACAGATGACGCAAAACTTAACGCCTTAGAAAAGAGCATGTCGAATAGACCAACATAAATACTGATTCCTACACTCAAAGCTGTAACCAACATAGTAACATTAATTGCCTCTTCTCTACTTGGCCACTTTACTTTATTGTATTCGGTTTTCACTTCTTCGAAAATTTGTTTTATTGTCGCCATTTCATCACCTTTTTAAATAAGTGGCAGGTCAAGAGGGACTCGAACCCCCAACCCTCGGTTTTGGAGACCGATGCTCTACCAATTGAGCCATTGACCTGCACGTTAAACGCTAATTAAAGTACATCTGTCAATTATTTTTTAGTCTCTTTATGTAGAGTTACTTTTTTGTCCCATTTACAGTATTTTTTCACTTCAAGTCTTTCAGGAGTGTTTTTTTTGTTTTTATTAGTACTGTAATTTCTTCTTTTGCACTCTGTACATTCTAATTGGATATTTAATCTCACTTGATACACCTCCAGTATTAATCGGAATATTTATCCTCCCATATCTTTTACAAAAATATGGTAAATATAAGCCTTCTTTTTTCAAGGCTGATATATAATATCATAGCTAATGCTTTCTGTCAACAATTTTTTGCCTTTTTTCATTTTTTAA
>CAZHXU010000287.1:0-3478 GCA_964536535.1 uncultured Fusobacteriaceae bacterium | reverse complement strand
CCATCTAACAATAGTTTTATATTAAATTCTTCTAATTCTTTTGAAAGTTCATTGAATTTATCTTCTAATTCTTCAGCAAAATCTTCTTCACCGCTTTCAAAGAATTCAATAAGTACTTCTACTTCTTCTAACTTCCCATTTAATTTATTAAACTCTTTAACTATATCTTTGAGTACATTAAGTTCTTTTATTACTTTTTCACTTGTATTTTTATCATTCCAAAAATTAGCTTCCAAAGTTTGTTCTTCTAATACTTTTATAGCTGCTTCTTTTTTTTCTAAGTCAAAGATGCCCCCTGTTTTCTTGTAGGTTCTTTCTTATTTTTTCAATTTCTCTTTTGATTTCTAAAATATCCATTATAGCCCTTCCTTAACTGTTATAAATATATTTTGGTCATAATACTCAAGTTCTTTTATTTTTTGTTCATAATCAACAATCAGATTTTGATTATTATTTAGTATGATTTTTTTATCTTTAATATCACCACTATTAATTCTTTCTATAATACTAAGGTTATCTGTAACTAACAATTTTCCTTGGTCCAAATTTGTAATATAGATTTTTTTGTAGATAAGAGGTAGTTGAACATAACTAAAACCATTCTCATCATTAACTAATTCCAAATCTCTTTTTTTGATAAAAACAAACTCTTCGATAGCATCAACCAAAGTTTCTTTAGCTAAGTATTCATCAAAAGTATTAACAACAATATAAACATAACCATTTCCACTAATACTAAAACTATCTTGAATCCCATTGGTACTACTAATATCATTTTTTCCAAATGATGGAAGAAGGACTTCAAGGTCTGAACTTATACTTCCAAGATCATTTTTATAAGTAAGTTTAGTAGCATCTGATAAAACATAATTTGTTGTATCGATTTCATATTCATAAGTATCAACAAAATCAACATCCAAGATTTTTTTAGTTTTTTCATAATTTTTTCCGTAGAATTTGGCAAAATTATTATTTGTCATATAAGCAAAATTATATTCTTCATTTTCAAATAAATCTTTAAAAGAATCACTTTCTTCCAAAGTAACTTCATCTTGATAATATTTTAATTCTTCATTTAAAAAGAATAAGTTGATACTATTGCTGATGATTAATTGATTTTTATCAAAAGAATATACAAAGTTTCCTTGTATATTAAGAGCAATATCAGTATCTTCATATAGTTTAGACCAAATAAAATTATCATTTTTACTAATCCATTTAGGTACTTTTTTCCCGTCTAAGTCAAAAGAAATCAAAAATCTTCTACCTTCAAAATCAAGCTTTTCACTAACTATTTTGTAATCATATGTATTCATAAGATTAATTAAATCAATATCATAAAGACCATTATAGTCTTTAATAATATCTTTTGCTAAAGCTAAATTTTCATCTTCTACTTCTAAAAGATTAACTCCTTTTGAAGATAGGTAAAAGTCTGATTGGCTTCTAAAAGTCCACATAGCACTAATATTTATAGATAAAACTGTCATTAATAGAGTTATTATTTTTTTGTTCATTATTTACCTCACTTTTTTATAGACATACACAAAATTATAACATACTTGTAGACTCATTTCAATAATTCTAAGCCTTTACCTACATATATTTTGATAAATAATTTTTGTAAAAAGTTCTTATCTTAATAGTTATATTTGAGTAGAGAAAAGAAGGTAGTTGATTCAAAGTAAAATAGAGATTTTTAATAGATAAATTGTTGCTTTCTTATTTTATAGTTTAGCATAATAGTCTCAGAGGAGCAAAAATAAAAATTTTTAAAAATTAGAACAATCAGTATGTTGTAAAAATTTTGAATATATAGAAAATTTTAATATAGATATTTGTTAAGGTTATTCTTTTATGAAATTATTGAGATGTAATTATGATAAAGTAGTTTTATATTTTTAAAAATAATAAAAACCTACACAAAGTAGGTTTAATTATACTTCATAAAAGCTTTTTTAATAGCTTCTACTTCACTATATTCATATTTAATGCCATTTATTTCTTGATAACGTTCATGTCCTTTACCAGTAAGTATAAGAACATCACCAGCTTTTGCATCATCAATCATTTTCTCAATAGCTTTATTTCTATCTATTTCTATCTTATAATTTTCAAAATTAGACTCACTTATACCTTTTGCAACTTCAAGAGCAATTTTATATGGGTCTTCACCTCTTGGTGAATTAGATGAAATCATTATATAATCTGAATATTGAGCAGCGATTCTTCCCAAAACAGGTCTTTTTTCTTTATATCTTTCTCCTGTACCACTAATCATTGTAAAGATTCTTTTGGGATTACAACTCTTAAGGGATAATAAAACTTTTTCCAAAGCATCTTCTGTATGAGCATAATCAACAATAACTTTAATACCATTTTTTTCTATTATCTGCATTCTTCCTTCTACAAAATCAAGTTTTTCAAGCTTTTTCCCTAGTGATTCTGTATCTTCACCAAGATTCTCAACTAAACCAATAGCAGCAAGAATATTTAAAAAGTTATAATGTCCAATAAGTGAAGTTTCTAGCGTATAAGTATTTTTAATTCCTTCAACTTCTATTTCCATTTTTTCAAGAGAAATAGATTTGATATTTCCATGATAATCACCTTCTGTACTTCCGTAAGTATAGATATTTTTATAATTTTCTTTCAAACGTTTTCCATATGAATCGTCGATGCATGTAAGTCCTATACCATCTTTTTTCAGTTGTTTAAACAATCTTTCTTTTACACAAAAATATTCTTCCATGTCTTTGTGGTAATCAAGATGTTCTTTAGTTAAATTAGTAAAAATAGCACCGTCAAAAGACAAACCTTCAACTCTCCAGTTATCAATCCCTTGTGAAGATACTTCTAAAATAAGATATTTCAGATTTTCTTTTTTGGCTTCGAGTGCATATTTTATTATATCAAGACTTTCAGGTGTTGTATTAACTGGAGGATATTTTTTACTCCCTATTTCTACACCTATAGAGCCAATAAATGCAGATTTTTCTAAGAAATTATGTAATAAATAAGAAGTAGTAGTTTTTCCATTTGTCCCAGTAACACCCAGTATTTTTAATGATTTTTCAGGATGTCCATAAAAATTACTAGCTAATTTTCCGAGTATCTTTCTAGTATCACTAACTTTTATTATATTAATTCCTTCATATTTATCTTCAATTTTTTTATTAACAACAATTAGTTTAGCACCTTTATTTACAGCATTTTTTATGTATTTATGTCCATCAGTATTTGTTCCTTCAAGAGCAACAAAAATACCATTTTCAATTATATTTAATGAATTGTACTCAATTTCTGTATATTCCCCAAAATATTCTTCTTGAATAATCTCTATTTCTATACCTTCAAAAATTTGATTAATCATTAATTGGCTTCCTTTCTTTGCCTTATATTTGCACTTAAAATTTTAATATATTATAAAAGACTAGTCAACATAAATCTGTATATTAAAAATTAATAATAAGAGTTT
>CAZHXU010000286.1:0-3501 GCA_964536535.1 uncultured Fusobacteriaceae bacterium | reverse complement strand
ATTAATTTTAAAAAGAATAAATAATTCTTTTTTTAAAGAATAATTTAAATATTCCTTTATTTATAAGGATTAAAGATGTATAATTAATAAAAAGAAAGCACTTTTTAAGAATAAATTATTCTAAAAATAAACACAAAGAATAATAAATTATTAAAAAACTTGTTGACAAAGAATAAAAAATTCGTATAATTAAAGTAGGAGGACAAGATGGTAACTGCAATAATAAAAAACTCAATGGGAACTTTTTCTGAAAAAGAAAGAAAAATTGCTGAATATATACTAGGAAATCCTGAAGTAATAGTAAGTGTTACTTCTAACGAACTTGCTAAAACAATTGGTGTTAGCCAGTCGGGTATTATAAAATTTGTAAAAAAACTTAATTTTAAAGGTTTTACAGAGTTTAAAGTACAACTTGGAAAAGATAATGTTAGAAGTAGTATAAAAGGTACAGAAGAAACTATACATACAGAAGTTAAACTGAATGATACCCTTGAAACTATTGGAGAAAAGATTAGAATTGAAAATATTAAAGCTTTGAATGATACAATGCTAGCTATGGATTTTGAAGCTTTAGACAAAGTCACTAATCTTATTAAAGATTCAAGAAGAATATTACTTATAGGAACAGGAATGTCTAGTTTGGTAGCAAAAGATTTTGAACTTAAACTTACAAAACTTGGTAAATGGGCAATACATCCAGAGAGTAAACAAGTACAATTAATGCAGTTGAGTACTATGCAAAGTGGTGATTTGTTAATAGCTATATCACATACTGGAGAAACAGAAGAAGTAATCGAAGTTGCTAAAAAAGCAAAAGAAAAGGGCTTAGAAGTAGTATCAATTACTTCTATGGGAAGAAATACTATAGAAACATTAGCAGACTATAGCTTATTTGCCCTTAGTGATGAAAATCTTTTGAGAGCAAGTGCAATATCATCTAGAATGGCTCAATTAATTATACTCGATATGATTTTTATAGCTTTAATTCAAAAAGATTTTGAAACAGCTAACAAATATATAAAAGAGAGTAAAGAGTTAGTTGGTTGGGGTCAAAAGTATTAAAGGAGTTATATTATGGTAAATAAAAACTTAACAACTGAAGGTAGAAATCAAAAAACTTTAAATTTTGATTTGGCCAGTACTAGGGAAAAATTAGAACTGATAAATGGCGAAGACAAACTGGTACCACTTGCAGTAGAAAAAGAGATAAACCATATAGAAGAAGCAGTAGAACTTATAACTAATGCTCTTAATAATGGTGGGCGTCTTGTATATATGGGAGCTGGAACTAGTGGTAGACTTGGGATACTTGATTCAGTAGAGTGTAATCCAACATTCGGTGTTGATCATACAAAAGTAGTTGGAATAATTGCAGGAGGAGATAAAGCTTTTACTCGTGCTGTAGAAGGAGCTGAAGATAGTAAAGAATTAGCTATTTCAGATATGAAAGATATATATTTTGGTGAAAAAGACATATTAGTAGCTATTGCAGCAAGTGGAAGAACACCATATGCAATAGGTGCAGCTGAGTATGCAAAAAGTCTTGGGGCTAAAACAATAGCACTTACATGTAACAAAAATAGTATACTTGGGGAAGTTTGTCATGTAAAGATAGAAGTAGAAGTTGGACCAGAAGTTCTAACTGGTAGTACTAGAATGAAAGCAGGAACTGCACAAAAACTAGTCCTTAATATGTTAAGTACAGCATCTATGGGAAATATTGGAAAAGTTTATGAGAATTTGATGATTGATGTACAAGTATCTAATTTGAAACTTCAAGAAAGAGCAATTGGAATAGTTATGCAAATAACTGGGTGTGAATATGATAGAGCTAAAGAAGTTTTGGTAGAAACGAAAAATGATGTAAAATTAGCAACTATTATGCTTATGTTAAATATATCAATAGAGGAAGCAAAAACGAAGTTGGTAGAAGCAAATGGTGTAGTAAGAAAAGCATTGTAATAATTGATTCGTAATTATATTTGGAGGGGTCACGAATGGATGTAATAAAAGTAAGTAATGAAATCATTAAAGTACTTGGTACAAAAGAAAATTTAGTCAAAATAAATAACTGTATGACTAGACTTAGAATAGATGTAAAAGATCAATCAAAAGTTGATTTTGAAACATTAGAAAATATGGATGTAGTTATTAGAGTAATAAAAGATGATACACTACAGATAATAGTAGGTCCTAGTAAGAGTAAAAAAATTGCTGACCAAATGAAAGAAATTGTTGGGGAGCTTGGTAGTGGAGTAGAAGTAGATGAAGACTGGAAAGCTAAAAAAGCTGAAGTAAAAGAAAAACAATGGAAAGTATCTAATCTACTTAGACGTATAGCTAATATCTTTGTACCACTTATTCCTGCAATTATAGGAGCTGGATTATTAAATGGTATAGCTGGATACTTTGTAAATACATATACAGCTCAAGGGATAAAAGATTTACCACTATGGATAACATTCTTCCAAACACTTGGTGGAGGACTATTTGGATATTTCGTAGTTTATGTTGGTATAAATGCTGCAACTGAATTTGGTGCAACACCAGGTTTAGGAGGAATTATTGGGGCTATTACTATTAGTAGCAATATTACTGTGTTTGCTCAAAGGTTAGGTTTATACAATGAAGCTTCACCACTTAATAGTATCCTTAGACAAGGAAAAGGTGGAATAATCGGAGTTATCTTTGGTGTAGCAATCTTAGCTTTTGTAGAAAAAAGAGTAAGAAAGATAGTACCTGAATTTTTAGATACTTTCTTAACACCAATAATCTCACTTTTAGTAGCAGGAGCAACAACTATATTTGTACTTATGCCTATAGCAGGATTTGTTAGTGATGCAATTATTAAATTCTTTGAAGTTTTAATAATGACAGAAGGTCCTATGGCTATAGTTGGAGGATTTATATTAGCTTCATTATTCTTATGTTTATTAATGGTAGGATTACACCACGGATTAATACCATTTTATATGATACAACTTAGTCAATTTGGAAGTATCTCATTATTCCCAGTATTATGTATGGCTGGTGGAGGTCAAATAGGTGGAGCAGTTGCTATCTATATGAGACTTAAGAGTAAAACTAAACTTAGAAATATTATTCGTTCAGCATTACCAGTTGCTATACTTGGAATAGGGGAGCCTATGCTTTATGGAGTAACTTTACCACTTGGTAAACCATTTATAACTGCATCAATTGCAGGTGGTATAGGTGGAGCATTTATAGCAGCAACAAGAGTAACAACTATTGCATTTGGACCAGCTGGAGTTACAGCATTACCACTTGTAGTACCAAATAAAATGGCATTTTATGCAATTGGTCTTTTAATCTCTTATATTAGTGGATTTGTAATTACATACTTCTTTGGTATTCCAAAACACTTATTAGAAGAGGAAAAAGAAGCACAAGCTAAACTTACAAATTAGTTAGTTAACAACCCTTAAACCCTTAACTTAGGTTAAGAACAATAGATTTTTCTAAAGAAAGAGGCTTTTTTAA
>CAZHXU010000285.1:0-3513 GCA_964536535.1 uncultured Fusobacteriaceae bacterium | reverse complement strand
CTTCTATTGGAAGTTATAGAAGAGGATATTAACCTATGAACAATAAGGGTACCAAATGAATTATTTATATAAAATATAATTAAAAGAAGTTAGTGAAGCATTCTCCACAGGATGTTTCACTAACTTCTTTTTTGATGTTATAATATGTCTAAGAAGGAAATTAAAGATAGGTATTCGAGGAGGGAAATAAGAAGGTTATCAAATTTGTTGATAGTAATATCCAATTTGTTTTGGACTGAATTTCTGTATTGGGATTTTAAAATAGATTTAGCAAAAGTTAATGAAGCAATCGGATATGAATTTGGAATGTATTTAGCACTAATACTTTTCATAATAATCCTATGGATACCATTTTTCAAATCTAAGTATAATAGAAAATGGGTAGTTATTGGAATTGGGATGAATATACTTTTGGTAAGTCCGTTGGCAATTATTGGTTATATACTTAGATGGAAATTATGCCCACGAAAAATTAAGGCAGAGCAATTGGAGGTTATTGAATAAAAACAAAAAGTGAGATTACAACTGATTATATATCAATAGTAAGTTAAATAAACGATAAGATTGAAGAATATGAAACTTATTTAATTACAAGATATGATACAATATGCGAGTTAAGTACTGGGAATAGAGGTATTGAGGAAATTGAAGAGGAATTGGCGAACATGAAAAGCATCGTAAGTTACATAAGAACCGAGAATGAATATATGATGGCTAGACTTAGACAAAATGAGTATAAATGTTAGAGGTGAATTATGAAAACTATTGAAATAGAGAAATGTGAACTTGATGAAATAAAGCGAAAGTTTGAACATCTTGCAGAACGTAGAGCTGATCATAATCAGAAATTATCTAATTTAATTGAAAGCTTAGCTGAAGTTGAATCAAGCGGTTTTGTTGAGGGAATTGTTGAAAAATTAGAAGAACATATCTATGATGTTAATCAAAATCATATTGGAAATTTAACATATTCAGTTGATTTTTTAAGTGCTTTAGCTGAAGAATTTGAAGAGTTAGATAAAAATATCATTAAATAGGGAGAATGGATGATACAAGATGACGGAGTACTTAAGTTTGATCATGAGGAGATAGAGGATTTTATAAACTAATTGAACTATATAATTAGTGATTTAGAAGAAGATGTAGAAGAAGCAGAACGTGCTAAAGAGCAAGTTCAGATGAGTGCAAGTGGATATTCTGTAGATAAGTATGATGACTATCGAGCGGAAATTACAAACTATCGTAGTTCAATTGAGTTTTATGAAGCGATAGTGAGCGATTTAGAAGAATTTTTAACAGAGGTAGATGACCAAGTGAAATTTACAAGAGACACTAAATTTGAGTATGATGATCAAATGATAACTGAAATTTTAAATTTAACTGTAGAGACAGAGGAATTGAAGTCAAACTGTTCAATAAATATTGCTGATAGGGATTATTCACCATACGGCCCATTTGAACGAGGTAATTTTTTACACCAAGGTAGTAGCGAAGAAGAATTAATTGACTTAAACGATTATATGATGGAACCTTGAGCAGAAGAGTTAAATAAATGTTTAGGTAAGTTAATTGATAGTACCGATGAAATAGAACGCTTGCATAAATTATATTTTGAAGATATAACGCTGAATGATTGGAAGAGTGACCATGATGAACATGATGGGATGGCAGATGAAGCTTATGACTTCTTTCATAATAACATTCTAGGAAATACAATTCGTGGATTGTACAATGGAGGAAGTAATTTAGTCAATGATGCTAAGAGCATAATCAATACAGCAACTCACCCAATCAGATGACCATCAGTTATAAACTCATTTTTACAAACACTAGGTTATGTAGCCAATCCATCTAATTGGTATAATATTGGTTCAGCTTTGATTGCTGGTTTTTTAATGACTGTTGAAGAAGAAGGGTTTGGATATGCGCTTGGAAATGGCCTATTCTTTATTGGAGAAGAGATAGCAACTGAGGGTGTAATAACAGAAATGAAACTAGCTGATTCTGGAATAGATGTAGTTAAGTTCGCTGAGAGAAGTGATGATGCAATAGATGCAGTTAATTCTATTAAAAGAATTGATAATATTGAAAACACAGTAACACGGATTGATTTAAAAACAATTGAAGTGACTGCGAAAGATGGAACAAAATATCAATATAGCGGTAGACATAGGAATAAAAAATTGACAGGTTCTAGTCATCCCGTAACAGGTGTGGCATTTGATGAAAATGGATTTCCAGTATTTGACTGTGTGGCTACATATGAATTACCAAAAGCAGATTACACGCTTACATCAACACAACAGTTTGAGAAATTAAATAAACAATTATATACAGATATTGAGTCAGGCGTAGTTGAAAATCCATTTCCGGAGGGGCTTGATTATTCAAGCTTAAAAAATGGAAAAATGCCCAAAGATAGTTCTGATAATAACTATTTTACGTGGCATCATAATCAAGAACCAGGTGTAATGCAACTAGTTGATGCGGAAATACATGCAGATACTGGTCACACAGGTGGAGCGGCAATATGGGGAAATCCAAGTAATGCTGAAGTATAGGAGGAAAGATGAAAGGGTATTATGATTTAACATGGGAAAAACATGCAAATGCAAAGAAGAACTTTGAAGAAAAAGATTTTGGTTTTGAAATGATAGAAAGAAAAATGGGTATTAAAATCCCAGAGGATCTTAAAAAATTTAAGTATAGAAATTATAATGGAGAATATCCAGATGAGGATAATTATTGTTTATATGAGGAAAATGGGAAAAAAATGCTTGATTTATATGGACCAATAAATTCATATCTTGATGAATCAAGAATTTTGCGAACTTTGAACATAAGACGAGACGATCTGGGAGAAATTTACTACTGGCATCTACCATTAATGGAAATTGGGCACCAAGAGATTATTCTGGATTACACTCAATGTAAAGAAAATCCACCAGTGGTTTGGATTAATGAAGAAATAGGACCATACGAAGATGAATTAGGTGATCCACATTGGAAGAGATATATAGCGCCAACCTTCAAGGATTTTATAGAAATGATTGGAGATCGTAATAAACCAGTAGGTGATTGGATTGACCAAGACCTTATGGCAGACGGAACTAGAGTAGGTGATGAATAATATGCATACATTAGGGACAGTAGTTAAACCTCACGGTGAAAGTGATTTGGTGAAAAAGTTTAAGCTGGTTATAGTGGAACGTTTTTTAGAAGATGATAAGAAAAAAGGCGTTTATTATGATTACAAGGGAACCTTTTACCCTGTGGGCGCAATTGAAAACAATGGTAAGGGAATTTTGTTTAATGAAGAGCACATTAAACAAGTTCTTTATTACGGATATAAAGATGAGTAAGATGATACTTATGTAAAATTTGCTCAGGAATCGTTGAAAAAGCAAAATTATACAAAATCGACTAATATGAAAAAAACAAATTAAAAATGAGTGTTGTAATATATATTTTGAAATGTTAATTAAATGACAAAAGTAAAGTTTTGATAATACT
>CAZHXU010000284.1:0-3524 GCA_964536535.1 uncultured Fusobacteriaceae bacterium | reverse complement strand
CTTTTCCATATCCATCAGGATTCTCAATAACTCCTACATTTCTTGGATTATTAAAATGGTCCATAACTTTTTCTGAATACATCTATCTCTCCTTATATTTTATTTACTAGTTTGAAATTCGTTCCATAGTGGTGACATCATTCTAAGTTGTTCTATTATTGGTGGTAATACTTCTACTACATAGTCTATCTCTTCCTTAGTATTATATTTACCCAAACTAAATCTGATTGTTCCATGAGCAAATTCAACAGGTACACCCATTGCAAGTAATACATGACTTGCTTTCAAATCATCTGCAGCACAAGCTGATCCAGAACTTACTGATATTCCCTTAAAATCAAGTCTTAAAAGTATTGATTCACCTTCTAAGTATTTAAATGTAACACTTGACGTTCCCGGTAATCTATCTGCTTCTCTACCATTTATAGTTATCTCAGGGATTCTTTTTAATATTTCTTCTTCAAAATAATCTCTAAGTTCTTTTTCTTTTTTATAATGTTCTTCTTTTTCAGCAATAGCTACTTCCATAGCTTTAGCCATACCTATTATTCCTGGAAGATTAACAGTTCCAGGCCTTCTTTTTCTTTCTTGATGACCACCTGTTAATATTTTTGTCATTCTAGTTCCCATTTTTACATATAGTCCACCAACACCTTTTGGCCCATAAAATTTATGTCCAGAAAATGTAAGTAAATCTATTCCTATTTCTTTTGGTTTTACATCCAATTTCCCAATAGTTTGTACTGAATCAACATGAAAAACTATCTTTTTTTCATTTGCTATTTTAGCTATCTCTTCTACTGGTTGTACTACTCCCGTTTCATTATTTGCATGCATTACCGAGATTAAGATAGTATCTTCTCTAATTACACTTTTAAGTTCTTCAAGATCAACAACACCATTTGTATCTACGCCCAAATAAGTTACTTCATAACCTTGTTTTTCAAGATCTTTACAAGTATCTTTAACTGCTGGATGCTCTATCATAGTTGTAATTATATGTTTCCCTCTTTTTTCATAAGCTTTTGCTACACCTCTAAGAGCCATATTGTTTGATTCTGTTCCACTAGCTGTAAATACTATCTCTAGCATATCTACACCTAACAAATCACATATTTTTCCCCTTGCTTGATCCAAATATCTTTTTGCTTCTTGTCCAGCACCATGTATACTAGATGCATTAGCATAAGTTTCTGTAAAGAATGGTATCATCGCTTCTACTGCTCTTCCATCCATTTTAGTTGTTGCATTATTGTCTAAATAAACTTTCATCTTAAGTCTCCCTATAATGATTTTATAATTTCTATCTAACTTATAATAATCTATTTTTTAGATATTTTTATTATCAAATATTATTTTCAAATTAATAGCTTGATTTAATCAAGCCTATTAAATAATAATATTACAAAGCATACCTTGTATGCCTTCTACCATAGCTACTAAACCTAATGTATCTGTTTGTTCTTCAATAAATTTCATAGTTAATTCTTCCAATTCTTTATCGATTTTAGTCACACTTACATATACTTTTTGGTCTTCGCCTAATTTTTTCAATCCCAATTTATTATCCACTTTATACATCTTTTTCATAGCTTGTTTCAAAAAGCTTTGAACTTTAGCTTTATAAAGTTTTAAATTGGCCATAGTTGGATTATTTGCCAGTTCTTTTCCTAACATATCTATTTCATTTAAAACTACTTCCAACTCTTCCTTTACAAAATCGATTTCTACTTCCATCAATTTATCCAAAAATGGACTATTATGCAAATCAACATTTGCTTTAAGTGAAGATTTTTCACTTTTTCCCATTTTAGCTTTTTTACTTTTTTCTCCTTTGGAGCTACCAGATATTAGACCTCCATTTCGAGATCCAGTTGCACTGATTCTAGCCACAATAGCCCTCCTTATTACACTTCCTTTAGATTATACAATTAATTACATGGTTTATCAAGAATATTTTCTCTCTTTTATCTTTGATTTTCAAAGGTTTTGTTTAGGTAATTTTTTTTAGTCTAACATGTACAAGAACTATTTAACTTTGTCTTTCAAAGCTTTTTTACCAAATTTACAAAAATTTATTATTTCACAATCACTACATCTTGGTTTTCTGGCTACACAAGTTGATCTTCCATGATTAATTAAAAGATTGGGATACTTAAACCAATATTTTTGTGGAATCCACTTCATCAGTTCCCTTTCTATAATAATTGGATTATCTGATTTAACAAATCCTATTCTATTAGAAAGTCTTTTTACATGGGTATCTACTACTATTCCTGCTGGTTTACCAAGTATATCACCCATTACAACATTTGCTGTTTTTCTACCTACTCCAGCAAGTTCAACTAAATCTTCCAAAACCATCGGTACTTTTCCATTGTGTTTTTCCATTATTCTCATTGAACATGCTTTTATATTTTTAGCTTTATTTTTATAAAAACCAGTACTTTTTATATGCTTTTCTATTTCTTCTATGGGCATATTAGCAAAACCTTCTGGAGTATTTACTACTTTAAACATCTTTTCTGTTACCATATTAACTCTTTTATCTGTACACTGAGCTGATAATATAACTGCAATTAACAGTTCAAAAGTTGTTGTGTAATTCAGCATTACTTCCGGTTCCCCATGCTTTTCTTCAAGGATATTAAGTATGTGCTCTAATTTTTCACGTTTCCTCATTCTCTTCTCCTATATATTCAACATAAATGTTACTAAGGACATATTAGTATTTACATTATAGTTAATACTCTCTTTAACCATCAAAAGTTTTTCCAAATTTTTATTTAATTTACATTTGATTATAAATAAATACAAAATCTCTACTAAAAACTCTCTATTTTTACCTATTACTCTATCTAAATCTTCTCCTACTCTAATTTTGTCAATTTTATCTATATATTTTTTTTCTTTTGCAAAATCTTCAATAGCAGCAAGTACTTCTACTCTCTTTTCAAATTCTCCTATTTCAAGATATTCTTCTACTATCTGAGCTATATTCCCATATGATATCTTTTGAGGAAGTTCCATATTTTTTTCTCTAAAATCTTTTATATCCCTTACATTTCCAGCAAAAAAATCATATACTTCTCTACTTACACCAAGTTCTTCATGATTAAGGCATCTTATTTCTATCCCAATAGTTCTAGATTTTATTGTTGGAAGTATATTTAATGAATTAGAAAGTAAGATAAAATAAGTATTCAGAGGTGGTTCTTCTATTATTTTCAATAGAGCATTTGCTGCTTCTTTACGAAGTTTATTTATCCCTTCAATGATAAATACTTTTTTACCACCTTCATAACTACTTTCACTAGCATCTTTTATCACAGCTCTAATTTGATCTATCTTAATACTTTCATTATTTGCAGATAATATATGCAAATCTGAATAAACTTTTTTATCTATATTTTTACAAATTCTACAAGTATTACAATAATCAAACTCTTCTTCTTGGCAACATATTCCTTTAGCAAAAGCAAGGGCAAACTCAAATAAGTCTGCCCCTTTTCTACCATAAAAGA
>CAZHXU010000283.1:0-3577 GCA_964536535.1 uncultured Fusobacteriaceae bacterium | reverse complement strand
TATAGATTTTATTTGAATTAAAACTCAATATGAAGTCTAATCATATCTATACATTTTATGCCATTCTCCCAAATTTCTTCTTCATAGTTATTTTTGAAAAAATCTTTTGATATATCAAAAATTCTAAAACCACATTTTTGATAAAGAGCCAGTTGATTGATACTTGAATTACCTGTACCAATTAAAAGTTCTTTTGCATTAACTTCTTTTACTTTATCAATAACAAAATTTATAAATTTTTTAGCAAGTCCACGACCTTGGTATTCTGGGTGTATAGCAATATTCATAATTTCAAAGGTATCTTTTGAAAGTTCTTTGTATACACAAACGCCTACAATAATGCCTGCTATTTCATAGATATAACTATGACTTCCATTTAGATATTCATCTATTTTTTCTTTGGAAGGGTCTGCGAGTAGAAGTAAATCATAGGGGATATTGTTTATATCCATTTTTTTTATCATTTAAACTCTCCTTATAAGTATTTTATTTCCAAAATAATTTTGTATAGCTTTAAAAATACTTGATCTTTTTTCCATAGAAGTAACTATGGCTATTTTTTTACCTTTATTTTCTTCAATAATTTTGATTATATTTTTGTTGATATTAGATAACTCATTTTCGTAATAATCAATAAGTGGGAAATATTTTGTTTCTTTTAAAAGTAACTTTCTCTGTTCATTGTATACTTCTGTAAATACATCATATTTTCCATTATGAGCTTCGGTAATATTAAGATTTAAAGCTAACTTTTCTTTTGCTCTCTCTAGTTCTTTTAAAAGTTGTTTTTCTTTATTTAATCTATTATCTTTTTTAAACTCATCTTCTAATTTGAGTATTTCATCTTTTTCGTTATTTTTTGAAATTATTCCACATAATTGAAATAAGTTTTTATAGATATTTTTTATTTTAAGAATTTCATTAGTATATTTATCTTTATTTATAGCCTTTTGCATAATATCATCTGTACACATTTCAAGAGCAAGGAGATCTCCGTTAAAATTATTAAGGTGCTCGAAAATTTTATCATAAGTATATGTTTTATGATTTTCATGTAAGTTATTAAAAGTTCCTATTATTAAAAGTTCTGTAAGTGCCATTATTATTTCCCCCTTTTTACAATAATCAACACTCTTCTTTACAAAGTTTTTATTTATTTCCTTTTTATAAATCCAAAGATAAAATTTTGTATGATTTATTTCCTTTTGTAAAAATATCTCCTTTTTCAACTAATCCGAATTTTTTATAAAAATCAACTTTTTCAACTCTTCCATTACAATATATAGATTTTAAGCCTGTTTCTTTTGCATAATATATTAGATGATTTAGTAATTTGGTACCTATACCTTTATTTTGGTAGGCAATTTTTGTAGCAAATTTTCTAAATTGTCCTTGTTCTCCTTTTATAAATAAAGAAATACAAGCTATTAATTCTTTGTCTATAAAATATCCAAAATGTATAGCTTCTGAGTCACCTTCTACCCTCACATACTCCAAATCCATATGGGGCCACATAACTTCATGTCTTAGTTTTAAAACTTCATCTATCCTAGCAATTTTTATCTCTTCCATCATATCACCTCTTTATAATTATAACAAAAAAAAATAAAAAAGGAAGCTTTGGCTTCCTTTTAAGATGCTTCTTTTATTAAGGAAGCATCACACTTGAAATAATAACGATAAAAATAAATACGTATTTCATAATACCCCCATTGAAAACTGTACTACACAAATTGTACTATATTTTTACCATTTTATACAATAGTTAAAAAAATTTAATCAGAGATTTTATTTAGATATTATTTCTATTTTTTCATATTTAAGTAATGTTTAATTCCATTTGAAAAGAATGACGCTAAACCTGGTTTAATCTTTTCAAAATTCTTTGTAAATCTAGTGTCTTCAAGATATAAATGAGCTAAACTAAGTAAAACTTCATCTGTACAAGTGTAAAAATTAGCTGTTATATATTTTTGCCATTCTTCTACCAAATTTGAAACTTCTGTTGATTCATAGCCCAAATGCATATATGAAGCTAATTTATCAAAAAATTCTTTTGTTTCTTTATCAAATTTATTATAATCATTTTTAGTATATTTTTTCTTGCTAAATTCTTTGTACTCATTACTTTCACCGTATTTTGTTAGGACTTCTACTTTATACTTTTCGTAAGTATCTTTCCCAGTTAATATATTTTTATCCAATTTTTTTCCCTCCTTTACACTACAAATAGTATCTTCTATTGAAGAGATAAGCGTATCATATCTATTTCTTTTTAATATTAATAATTTTTTCTGTTCCTTCAAAATTTCAAGTTGACTGTATTTTTTACTAGTGAGTATAATTTTTATTTCTTTTAGAGAAAAATCTAACTCTTTAAAAAAAATAATATCTTTTAATTTTGAAATAGAATCTGCATCATAAATTCTATAACCATTTTCTTCGATTTTTATAGGTTTAACTAAACCTATATCATCATAATATCTTATTGCCCTTGGACTTAGTCCAGTCAAAGTAGAAACCTCTTTTATATAATACATCTTACCTCCCAATTAAATAATAAACTATTACGTAATGTTAAGGTCAAGGAAAAAATAAAAAGTTAGAGAAATCCCTAACTTTAATATAAATTTACTTTTTTACTAAATCTTTTATAAGTATAAAATAAAATTACCAATATTGATATGGAAGCTGTTACAACTATTGGGTAAGTAGAAGAAAAATCAGTTTCTACTCTTTTTATGATAATTCCTGCATATGCCCAAATAATTACTAGGTTATATAATAAATTACGTTGGTAATAAGTAAAAGCTAAAGTTAAAACTAAACCTACAAGGAGCATAATAATAGTCCAAATAAGTTCAGGGATTCCCCAACCACTCCAATTAATAGATACTAAATAGGCTGTTATATTTGCAATAGTAGCAATAGAAATCCATCCAAGATAGATACTAACAGTTCCTTTTACAAAAATTCTGTAACCTAAGTTATAGTTGTACTTATTTGTTTCATAATATAAAAAAATCAATGTAATCAATAAAAAAATCATAATTACTACACTTAATAATACCATTAAATAATGCCAAGCTAGTATCCAAGAGATATTTAATACATTAGTTAGAATAAACAAGGATAATAACTTATGATGTTTTTTCTTTAGTCGAAATTGCAAATATATGTATACCAAAGAAAATACAATTAACATAATAAAGATTAAAGCCCATATTGAAAATGTAATACCAGCAGGTACAAATAAGTTTGGGTACATATCACTAAGTTCACCTGTATTATAGCCATTAATAGGTAAAATATTAGCAAGGGCATTAATAGTAATGGTAAGAATAGTAGTTAATAAAGCAATAATACTCATATTCCCTCCTTAGAGAAAAGTCTATTTTTACATATTTTTAAGTATATTTTGACTTAATAAATATGTCTTTTACCTTTCTTTATTTATATTTATTATAGATAGCATAAAAATATACTAACAAGATATAAAATCTCAGTACGAGTGTATTGTTAAAATGGATAAAAGTCAACATTATTAAAAAAAATTAATTTAAAAGAATCGATTTGG
>CAZHXU010000282.1:0-3586 GCA_964536535.1 uncultured Fusobacteriaceae bacterium | reverse complement strand
ATTTAAAAGAAAGGATATTAAAAAAGAGATGATAGAAAAAATTATTGATAAAGTTATTGTAATAAATCCAAACTGGCCAGATAAAAATCATTTAAAAGAAATGCTTGGAAAACAAGAAGCTTTTGGAGAATATCTAAGAGGAAATATAGATGAACAAGAGTTAATAAATGTCTTAGGCAAGGGATTTAACTATTCTCATGTAGTTCAAAAACAAATAAAAGATTTTACTTCTGATATTAATAAAGAGTATGAAAAAGAATCTACAAAAATGACTTTGAAGTTTTTGTTAGAAAATATAGAACCTAAATATAAAGGTGAGGTTTATAAAGAACTTAGATTAACTAATATTCTAGAGGTTTATCCAGAGTTTTTTGATGAGCTTTTGGATAAAGATGAGTATCTCAAAGAGTGTAGAGAAGCTTGTAGAGACTCTTTATCATTTATCAATTTTGTTAAAAAAAGAGATTATTTTAGACCACAAATAGATGAACTATTAGAATCAGAGTTAGTAAAAGTAAATGGATTTTATAATGATGAAAGGAATCTATGGACTGTATTTAACCAAATTAAACTAAAAGAGATGAAAGAAGCTAATGAAAAAGAAGCAACTGAATTTTTAGTTGAGTATGTATTAAGGTTAGCAGATGATCATTATACTACATACAATAGTAATGAACCTTGGAAGGGTAGAGCTAGATTAAGTGATAAAGGGAAAGAAGCTCTTAAAAATCTATTATTAGATTCTGGAAATTATGAAGAAGATATGAAAATCCTTAAGGAAGAGTTACCTCTTGGAGATGGGCATAAAAATAGACCTGTACCTGCTTTATTTACAAAAGATGATGATTTGAAAAAATTAGCTAAAACTTTAGAGGAGTGGAAGGAAGATGGGGTAAACTTTAAAGTTATCGATAGGTTCTTTAATATAAAAAATGAAGTTTTTCCATATGATTATATTAGTAAAAAATACTTTAAAGACTTTACAGGGTCTTGTGCTTTTTCAGACCCTAAAGGTGTAATAAAAGAATTAAAAAGATTAGAAGAAGAGCTTGATGAAAAAGAAGCCGATTGGGCTAAAAGTTATGTTGTAGAGTATAATATTCAGCACAACTGTTGTGAGATAAAAAAACATGAAGAGATGGCTAAGGAGATAATAGAATCTCTTGGGCCAGAGTTTGTAAAAAAATACTTTACTACTACTTATAGTTATCTAAGACTAGCAGGGTTAGAAGTATATTCAAGGTTTAGCTCTAGAGAGTTTTTTGCAGAAGAACTTGACCAAATAGAAAAAAAACGTATAGAAGAATTGTTAGGTTTAGTAGCTGTAGATGGCAAAGAAGATGAACTTAGAGATTATTTCTTGGGGGAAAGAGATAAAATAGATGTTAAAAAAGTTATAAAAAAAGATATAGATCAAGATGAAAGTTACAGTATAAGGTTTTTCTTCTCTTTAAGAGATGAAGTAAAAGATAGAATATTAAAAGTAGCTCTTGAGAGTAAAAATAAAGTGTTTATTAGATGGTGTATATATGAAATGGAAAAAAAACATATGTTAATGCCTCATAAGGATGTTATGGAGAGCCTTAAAAGGGTAAACATAAATGTTGATTTATTCCTTAGAGAGATGCTGGATCATAGTCATAACTGGAAAGGCAGTGTTAATTATAATGATAGTTTTAGATATGTTGGAGTAAATTATAAAGACAATATCCTTAGACAAAGTATAGCTTACTTGGATGATTTGGGTATAGATATATTAGAAGAAGGGAAAAAACTAGCTGCAAAGTTAAAAGCAGAGATGTTAGCTTCACTTTTATACAAAAAGAAAATCGATAAAAGTATAGAATTATTAATAGATATGGCTGGAGCTAGTCAAAAGAATATATATGAACCAGCTAGTATCCTACTTGGTAGAATAACTAAGGAAAAAATAAGTGAATTTGAAGATTTAGTAACAAAAAAAATAGGTGAATTTAACATAGAACAAGAAGAGAGAGTAATAAATGCTTTATCTAAATTAAGTCTAAACTTTGAAGTATTAGGTAATCTTCATTCTAAAGTGAAAAATCCAAATTCTAGAGACTTATTAGAAGAGTTTGTTTTAGATGCTCCTGTGACTGAGTTTGATTTGGATAGATTCTTGGATAATAACTATGTTGAACCTAAGAAGATGCCTATTGAACTCGATAAGCTATACCTTCCAGTAAGAAAAGATGGAAAAGATGCTACAAGAGCTATAAAACATTTAATCCTTGCTCATAAAGTAAGTAATGAAATAAAGATAAATAAAGAAGCTATACAAATAGCAAATGAATTTACTAAAGAATCTATGGAAGCTTTTGCAGGTTCTGTATTTGATTATTGGAGTGAAGTAAGGGATATAAAAGATAGTTGGCAATTACTTATAGCTTGTATACATGCTAGTCCAGAGTTAATAAGACTTATAGAAAAGGAAGCAGATGATTATGCTTATGCAGGAAGACAAAAAGTAGGAGCATTTATGACAAAAGCTCTTGGGCTTAGTGGTAAAAAAGCTGCATTTATGTCTATAGAGAGATTAAAAAGAAAAAGTAAGTTTAATAGTATTAAAAAAGCAGCAGATGAAGCTCTTGATATAGCAGCATCAGAACTTGGTATAGATCAAAATGAACTTGGAGATATGTTAGTAGCTGATTTTGGCTTAGAAAATGGTTATATTGAAGTTGACTATGGTTCTAGCAAGTTAAAGTTACATTTAACTGAAGAGTTTAAATTTGAGATAGAAAAAGAAGATGGGAAAAAAGTAAAGAGTATGCCTAAAGGAAAAGCAGAAGATGCTGAAAGGGTAAAAGAAGCTAAAAAAGAGTTTACAGCCCTTAAAAAAGATCTAAAAGAAGCAGTAAGCCTTCAGCAAATACGTCTTAGAGAAGCATTTGTTATCTTTAGAAAATGGGATAGTAACAAATGGTCTGAACTATTCTTAGAAAATCCTATAATGAATATACTTGGTAAAAGGTTGTTATGGGGAAGGTATAAAGGTGATAGTTTAGTAGAAGCATTTGCTTTAGATACAGATTTAATAAATATAAATTATCAAGATATTAAATTGGAAAAAAATGATAAAATAGCCCTTGTTCATCCAAGTGAATTAGAGGATATTGAAGATTGGAAGGAATATTTTGAAGATAATGAAGTTGAACTATTATTTAATCAACTTCATAATGAAGAGATAAATATAGATAGTGAAAAAGTATCTTACGATTTTGGAAGAAGCTCTAGTACTATACAAAACTATCTAAAAAAAGCTAACTGGAAAATAGCATTTATAGGAGATGGTGGAAGCTTTAATAGTTTTGATAAAGAATTAAAAGATTATAGTGGAACAATCACACTTACTTTTGATGATTGGATGGGCTTTTATGATGGGTATGCAAGTAAAGTAGAAGAAATTGTATTTACTGGGAATATACCTAATAGGGTAAAGGTAGAAGTGCATAGGGAAGTAAAAGAAATAGTTGGTTAGATAAGTAGAAGTGATAAGTAAAAAAGAGTAAAACGACTGATTTTTAGAATTGGTCGTTTTTATTTATTTGTAAAATGTTATAAA
>CAZHXU010000281.1:0-3638 GCA_964536535.1 uncultured Fusobacteriaceae bacterium | reverse complement strand
TAAAATTTTTGCTGAAAATATTTATAAAACTTTAAATAAGTATTTATCTTTCTAATAGTCAGTCTAATTAATCCAAAACATTTTATTAAAAAAGGACTAATTCATTTTAAATTAGTCCTTATATTTTATATAATGTTTATTTGTATAACATAGCTTTTGCTAATTCTTCAGCTTTTTCTTTTCCAACTAATATTTCTACTAATTTCAATGAAAAATCTCCACTTGTTGCTGGACCTCTTGAAGTAATTATATTTTTATCTACTACTACTTTTTCTTGAGAAATTTTTGCATTTAGAAGATGTTTTTCTCCTCCTGGATAACAAGTAGCTTCTCTATCTTCAAGTAAAGCTAGTTTTCCTAGTATTGTGGGAGCTGCACAAATGGCTCCTATCCATTTTTCATCTATATCAAATTCTATAATTCTTTTTTTTAGCTCTTCATGATTATCTAAATTAAGAGTACCAGGCATTCCACCAGGTAAAACTATCATATCTATCTTATCATAATCGACTTTTTCAAAAATAGTGTCACACTTAACTTTTATTCCATGGGCTCCAACTACTTTTTTTTCATCTGTAATACTTACCATCAAAGTGTCTATTCCAGCTCTTCTAAGTATGTCTACAACTGTTAGTCCTTCGATTTCTTCAAATCCTTCTGCAAAATGTACAGCTACTTTTTTCATAATTCCTCCTTAAAAAACTTCCATTATTCCGCTTATAAATGTTTTTACACCTATTGCCATTATAAATATTTGCATTACCCTACCTAATACAAATAATACCAGTTTTCCAAGTACTTTTTCAATAAAATGAGAATATTTTAATAATAATTTAATAATACCAAAAACAACAAATGCTGCACCTATAACCTGTAAAGCTCCAAATTCTCTTCTAATAATTAATATTGTAGTCATAGATCCAGGTCCTACCATTATTGGGAAAGCCATTGGGATTATTCCTTGCTGTATCTCTTCTTCTTCAGTCATTTCTTCATCTCTTTTCAAAGATTTTGGACCTTTTTTACTAAATAAAAGATTTTTTAAAGCAACTACAACTAAAAGAATTCCTCCTGCTATACGTATTTCTGTCATTTCTACTCGAAAGAAATATGTCATTAATATATCTCCTAGTAATCCAAATAGTATAACTATTGTAAAACCAGTATAAACTATAAGATCAAATAGTTTTTTTCTTGATCTAGGACTCATGTCCTCAGTTAAAGTTACACAAAGTGGTACATTTCCAAAAGGGTTCAAAATTGCCAACAGGGATACACAATTCATCAAAAATTGTGTTAAAGCGTCTTCCATTTACTTCTCCTTATTAATACATTTTTAAAAGATTATATATTTTATATATTACTCATATACATTGACTATATCAATGGGCTAATTCTAACACACTTGTTATATTTAGGCAATAAAAAAGTCTAAAATTTTCTATTAAAATTTTTATATACAAAACTTACTCTTAAGCCCTTAAAAAACAGGCTTTATTCAACTTAATTTTAACATACTAATTTCTTTTTCTATTCCTTTAATTTTTTTAATCAAATCTTATATTTTAATTTTTTTTGATATTTTTTATGTTTTATGTTAAAATATATGCTGACAATTGAAAGATGAAGTAAATTTGGTTATTATCTGGTCCGTGAGGTTTATGATGCATTAGTAGCATAGATTCGAACTTGCCATTTATTAGAGAAAGCTAAACTGAAAAATTTATTTATAGAACTGGGGTTTATTCAGGGTCTTTAAAAAGGCAATGAATTATACTACATTTGTGGTATAAAGTGAGTCAATAGGCGAAACTTAAACACTCTAACTCTATTATCAAGATCTTGATAATAGAGTTAGGGTGTTTTTTTTACATATTTTTTAAATTTCAAGGAGGTAATATGAAAAAAATAAACAAACCAAAGTATGAAACAAATAAACTAAAGGGAAAAACAAAATTAATGCATAAAAGAAATATCACTAAATTTGGTTTTGATTTTCATCCTCAAGTTTCTTTAATTTCAGCACTTTTAATGATAATTTTCATAGGATTTACACTTAAAAATCCTATTGAAACTAATAGATTGTTAAGTGAAGTGAAAAATTTGATTACTGATAACTTCAATTGGTTTTTTGTTCTAAGTTCAAATTTATTCGTTCTCTTTCCTCTCTATCTTATAATCAGTAAGTTAGGAGAAGTTAAGTTAGGTGGACCAGAAGCAAAACCTGAATTTACTAATTTTGCTTGGTATTCTATGCTTATTAGTGCAGGTATGGGAATAGGACTTATGTTCTGGAGTGTTGGAGAGCCACTTTATCATATGAATTCTAAACTACCATTTTCAAATAATACAGGTAATATTGGAGAAGCATTAGGAGTTACTTTCTACCACTGGGGATTCCACCCTTGGGGAATGTATGCTTTAGTTGCTCTTGCATTAGCTTTTTTCGCCTACAATAGAGGTTTACCTCTTTCTCTACGTTCTGTTTTTTATCCTATTTTCAAAGATAAAGTATTTGGTTGGATAGGTGACTTAATTGATATATTAGCTGTTATAGCTTGTTTATTTGGTCTTGCTACTTCTCTTGGACTGGGAGCTCAACAAATCAATTCAGGTTTAAATTATTTATTTGATATTCCACAAAGTACAAATATACAAATTTTGATTATTTTAGTAATAACTTTAATTGCTACATTATCTGTTGTTTCTGGTATTGGAAAAGGAGTTAGGATTTTATCTGAACTTAATATGAAAATTGCTTTTGTATTTTTAGTTGCTATTTTAATTCTTGGTCCAAGTTTATTTATTTTCAGATCATTTAATAATGGGGTAGGTTATTATCTTAATAATCTTATAAAACTTAGTTTCTTTACTGAGAATGGAAATGACTGGCAAGGAGCATGGACTATATTCTACTGGGCATGGTGGATTTCATGGTCTCCATTTGTAGGTACCTTTATAGCTAGGGTGTCAAAGGGTAGAAGTGTTAGAGAATTTGTTATTGCTATATTTATTGTTCCTACATTATTAAGTTTTATTTGGATGTCTGTATTTGGTGGAACAGCTATATTCCAAAATTTACAAAACAACGGTGAGTTATTAGCTGAAGTTAATAAAAACATTTCAACTTCTTTATTTACTATGATACAAGGGTTAGATATTACTTCTACTCTAAAAATGCTCCTATCTATACTTGGTACATTTTTAATCGTATCTTTCTTTGTAACTTCATCTGATTCAGGTTCTCTAGTAGTAGATAGTCTTACTTCAGGTGGTAAACTAGATTCGCCAGTTCCTCAAAGAATTTTTTGGGCTTTAATGGAAGGGGCTGTTGCTATTGCGCTTTTACTTGCTGGTGGTCAAGAAGCACTTAATGCCTTACAAACTGGAGTTATATTAACTGGTCTACCTTTTGCAATTATTTTGTTGATGATGATATATAGTTTGCATATTGGACTTAGAAAAGATTTTCAAAAACTAAAAAAATATAGAGAAGATAAACTTGCAAATAAATTATTTAATGAAAAAATAAAAGGTGATTTTGAAGTTAATCCTGTTATAAAAAGTAGATTAACAAAAAAATAAATAAACTTACTAAAAGACTAATTTTAACTTTGATTAGTCTTTTGTTATGTAAA
>CAZHXU010000280.1:0-3680 GCA_964536535.1 uncultured Fusobacteriaceae bacterium | reverse complement strand
ATTTTTATTTTTGGAATTATTCTTTTAAAAATATATTATATTTTTTAATAAGGTGTGGATTAGTTTGACTAAAGGTAAAAATAACTAAGTCTCACTAAATCTATGATAAAAGATTTTAGAGTCTGAAAAATTTATTATACTTTAGTTGTAATCTACTAAAAAATAAAGAATTTTTTAGAGAAATAAAAATAAATTATAAAAAAATTTGAAAAATTTATCTAAATAAGTTATACTTAAATTTTGATAATCAAATAATTTTTAATCTTTGTTAATCAAGGGGTAAGAAAGATAAAATAAAATAAAGTAAAAAATTTATGGAATAAAATGGATATTTAAACCTTGAAAATCAAGGATTCTACCCTTTTGTTCCTTGACAATAATAGTCAGAAATAGTAAAATGGTAGAGTAAAGTTCACTAAAATGGTAAAGTTTTAAATTAGGAGGTAATCATGTTAGAAATTAAAAACCTTACGAGTAAGGTAGAAGATAAAGATATACTAAAAGGATTAAATTTGAAGGTAAATAAAGGTGAAGTTCATGTAATAATGGGACCGAATGGTGCAGGTAAATCTACACTAGGAAATATACTTATGGGTCACCCAAGACACGAGCAAACTGGAGGAGAAATAGTATTAGATGGTGAAAGCTTGAATGGATTAGCAGCTGATCAAAGAGCAAAAGCGGGGATGTTTTTATCATTCCAATATCCAGAAGAGATACCTGGAGTTACAGTAGAAGACTTTTTAAGAAGTGCAAAAAATGCTGTTGCGGATACAAAATACTCAATCTTTAAATTTAGAAAATTAATTGAAGGTAAAATGGAAGAGTTACATATAAATAAAGCTTATGCTGAAAGATATTTGAATGTAGGATTCTCTGGTGGAGAAAAGAAGAAAAATGAAATCTTACAAATGGCTATATTAGAACCTAAAGTAGCGATACTTGACGAGACAGATTCAGGTCTTGATGTTGATGCTATTAAAGTAGTATATGAAGGAGTAAACAAACTTAGAAGAGATGATAATGCAATAATAATAATTACTCATTATAACAAAGTACTACAATACTTAAAACCTGACCACGTACATGTTTTATATAATGGAAAAATAGTTAAGAGTGGTGGAATTGAGTTAGCTCATGAGATTGAAGAAAAAGGATATGAACAAATCAAGAAAGAGTTTAATTAAGAGGTGAAATTATGGCTGAAAAAACATATGTTGCAGACATAGATAGAGGAATTTATGACATAATAAACACGGAAGACCATAAATTCACAACAAATCAAGGTCTGTCAGAAGATATAGTAAGAGAGATTAGTAAAGAAAAAAATGAACCAGAATGGATGCTTAATCATAGACTAAAATCATTAGAGGTATATAATGCAAAACCTATGCCAACATGGGGGGCTGACCTTAGTGAATTGGATGTAAATGGTATTATCCATTATGTTAAACCAAATGCAAACTTAGAAGAAAACTGGGATGATGTACCAGATTATATAAAAGATACTTTTGATAGATTAGGTATACCAGAAGCAGAGAAAAAATCTCTTGCTGGTGTTGGTGCACAATACGATTCAGAAGTAGTATATCATAATGTAAATAAAGAGTTAGAAAAACAAGGAGTAATCTATACAGATATAGAAACTGCTCTGCAAGAACATGAAGAGATAGTAAAAGAGTATTTTATGAAACTTATTACTATGAATGATCATAAATTTTCTGCCCTGCATGGTGCAGTATGGTCTGGAGGGTCATTTGTTTATGTACCAAAAGGTGTACATGTAGAACTTCCTCTACAATCATACTTTAGACTAAATGCAAAAGGTGCAGGTCAATTTGAACATACATTAATAATAGTAGAAGAAGGAGCAAGTCTTCATTTTATAGAAGGTTGTTCAGCTCCTAAATATAGTAGCCAAGCATTACATGCTGGTGCAGTAGAATTGTTTGTTAAAAAAGATGCGAAATTAAGATATTCAACAATAGAAAACTGGTCAAGAAATATGTACAACCTTAATACTAAAAGATGTGTTGTAGATGAAGGTGGAACTATTGAATGGGTAAGTGGATCATTTGGTTCGAGAGTAAGTATGTTATACCCAATGAGTATTTTAAGAGGAGAAAGAGCAAGAGCTGAATTTACAGGAATTACTTTTGCATCAAGTGGACAATACCTTGATACAGGAGCAAAAGTAGTACATGCAGCACCAAATACAAGTTCTGTTGTTAACTCGAAATCAATCTCAAAAAATGGAGGAACTGCATTTTATAGAGGTTTATTAAAGATAGCACCAAATGCTCATGGTTCAAAAGCTAATGTTAACTGTGAATCATTAATGCTTGATAATATCTCAAAATCAGATACAGTACCTATAATAGAGATTATGAATGATGATGTAGATATTGGTCATGAGGCAAAAATCGGTAGAATTAGTGACGAAACTATATTCTATTTGATGAGTAGAGGAATATCGGAAGAAGAAGCTAAAGCAATGATAGTTAGAGGTTTTGTTGAGCCTATTTCAAAAGAATTACCTCTTGAGTATGCTGTGGAACTAAATAACTTAATTGAATTAGAACTTGAAGGGACTATTGGGTGATATTATGAATAGAGAAATAATAGCTAAATACAGAGAAGATAATATTGCAGTTCTTACTAATTTAGCACCTTCAAAATGGAAGAGAGTTGGATTTGAATTTGAACCTAGAGAATATGAACTAGGAAGTAAAGCTGTAGTAGAAGTAGAAGGAAATGTAAAATACGAATATATAAGTAACAATGATTTTGTTACTGATGATAGATTAGGTGTAGATAACTATATCAAAACCCTTGGAGAACTATATTATAACGGAGGTTATAGGGTAGAAGTAGAAGGGAAAGGGAATAGAGCCAAATTTGTGTATACAGAAGATAATAAGGATATTATAGACTATAACTTTATTACTGTTGCAGAAGGAGCAGAAGTTGATTTAGTATTTGATTATAAAACAACTGAAGGCTTAAGAGCTCTTAGAAATTCAACATTTGTGTTAAAAGTTGGAGAGAGAGCAAATGTAAATATTATATTTGTTCAAAGAACAGCCCTTGATACAGATAGTTTTAGTTCTATTATTATAGATGCAGAGAGAGATGCACATGTTAAAGAATACTTTATCGAACTTGGTGGTAAGATTGCAAGTAGCAGTAATAGAGTATATCTTGGAGAGAATACTATTAGTGAAACATACTCAATCTATCTAGCTGATGGAGAGAGAAAAGTTGATTTGGAGTATTCTGCATTTCATAAGGGTAGAAGAAGTGAAAGTATAATTGAAGGTAGAGGAATAGTTAAAGATAAAGCTAAAAAAGTATTTAGAGGAAACCTTAAATTTGAAAGAGGTTCAGCTAAATCAAAGGGGAAAGAAGAAGAGTTTGCATTATTACTTGATAAAGGAGTAAAAGCTGATTCTATACCTACTTTATTATGTGATGAAGATGATGTAATAGGAGAACATGCTGCAAGTGCTGGTTCTATTGATCAAAATAAATTATTCTATCTAACAAGTAGAGGACTAAGTCCAAAAGAAGCTGAAAAATTAGTAATTTTATCTTCGTTTAAACCTATATTGGAGAAGATAGGAGATAAAAGTCTGGAAGAGGCAGTAGTAGAAGAGATTGAAAGAAGGGTATAGGTGATA
>CAZHXU010000279.1:0-3681 GCA_964536535.1 uncultured Fusobacteriaceae bacterium | reverse complement strand
CTTGATTTTTACTAAATAAGGAAGATTTATCTGACGTAGATTTAGTTATGTCCCTTGGACGTTGGTTACTTTTGTATCAAGACAAAAGTGACAAAAAATATTGAAAAAACTTTTTATTCACAAAAAAAGGACTAAATTCTTTCAAATTAGTCCTTTGTCTTCAATCTGAGACCAATTTTAAATTGGCCTCTCTTTTAAAGTCTTTTATCTAATAAATTTTTCTTATTTAAAAAATTCTAAATCTTCTTTCAATTTTTCACTTAAAGCTTTTAGTTCATCTGTAAATTCAACATTTTCTATCATTGTTTCTTTTATAAACTTAGATATTTCAGTAGTATCAAGGCATAACCCTTCTATTTCAGTAGAATTATTTGCTATAAAACTTACTGCTTCTGTTATTTCATTTGACGCACTTGTTTGTTCTGTTACTGCTGTAGAAAGAGTTCCTACATCTTCATTATTTTTATTAGTTAAGTCCATTATTTTATTCATATTATCTCTTGATACTTCACTTAATTTACTACTTTCTTCTACTTTGCTGAGCATATTCTGACCTTTTGCTTTTACTCCATTAACACTGCCTTGAATAGATTTTACCATGCCACCTATTTTGCCTGTTTCTTTGTTTGTTTGCTCTGCTAATTTTCGAATTTCTTCAGCTACAACTGCAAATCCTTTTCCTGCTTCTCCTGCTCTAGCAGACTCTATAGCTGCATTAAGAGCAAGTAAGTTAGTTTGTTCTGCTATACTTTCAATAGAAGTAACAATAGTATTAATATTTAATGATAAATCATACAATTTGTCTACTTCATTATTTGTAAGTTTACTTTCTAAAGCAATTCCTTCTATACTTTCACTCATTTTTTGAATATTATCATAACTTTCTTTAGCAATAGAAAGTGTACTATTAAGATCTATTACAGTTCTCTCCATATTAGTAATGATACTTGCACCATTTGCAGTTATTTCTTCTGCTGCTGCAAGACTCTCTTCTGTACTTGCTGTTTGGTTTCTAACTCTATCAAGTATCTCAACAATACTTGTATCTAGTTGTACAACACCATTTTTACCAATAGCAGTATTACCATTTACTACTTCTGTCATTGCAGTTGATAATTTATCATTATCTGTACTTACTTTAATTGCTAGAGCTTTAATATCATTTATTATTATTTCTAATTTTTCCATAAATTTATTAAATTCATTAGCTAAAACAGTAAGTTCGTCACCAGTTTCTATTTTGGCTCTTACTTTCAAATCACCATTTGTTCCTCTTTCAAATTGTTCTACAAAATTACCAAGAGGTTTTACTATTTTTTTATTTGTGTACAAAAGAACTATTATAGAAACTAATATAGCCAGTGATAAAGCAATAATTGTTATATTTCTCATTATTGCATATTCACCCTTCATAGTTTTCAGAGAAGCTTCTCCTACTAATATCAAATTAGTTCCTTCAACTAAATCAGCAGCTACAAGTTTTGTATCTGTTTTCCCTTTGTAATCAAAACCTTTTTCTCCTTCAGATTCAAGGATTTTGTCTAAAAATTCTTGGCTCTCATAATCTATAAGTTCTGTTCCTATTAAGTTTGCTTGTGGATGATATAATATTAACCCTTTATCATCAATTAAATATAAAGCACTTCCTTTTCCAAGATCAATAGCACCTATAACAGAAGTTAGTTTACTAAAGTTCATATCTATTGCTACAACACCTTTTTTGCTTCCCTCTAGCTTCTTAGCAATAGTTACAACATATTCGTTTGTACCAGCATCTTTATAAGGTTCTGTTATATGTTCATCTCCATTCAAATTTATTGCACCTTGATACCACGGTCTTCCAGTTGGGTCATAACCAGCTGGTAATGGCAAATCTGGGTATGAGTAAAAATCTTTTTTTTCTGTTCCTATGTATACAGCTAATATTAAATCATTTGTTGTACCAAATGTTTCAAGGATTTTGTCTACATCTTCACTTTCTTGATATAAATTACCAATTTGAGATAAAATTTGACTCAAATTGGATAAATTAATCTCCAGTGATTCTTCACCTAAATTAATCATATTTATTTCATTTGCTTTTGTATGTTTTATACTTAAGCTTAACCCTGCATTATAAAGTAGTATACCTATCAGTATACTAGGAAGAATTCCTACAACTACTATTAATGATATTATTTTGTCCCTTATTTTCATACATTACCTCCTTCAAGTAACCCTTAATTTAATGTTAATCTTATAATAAAATTATAATAAATATACCGTAATTTCGACAAAATATCAAGAAATTTAATTTCATTTTACCTATTCTTCATTTATTACTTCATATTCTTCCTTAAAATTTCCTCTATAGATATTAATATAATATCCATAATAAGGTACATCAAAATCTGTAGAAAATTCCAAATCAATCTGCTCTAAAATTGTGTTTTCATCAACCTGATCTAATTCTTCTTTTATAATAAGGGTAAAGTGAGATGGTGAGTTTTTCAAAATGTGAATATGTAGTTCTCCGATGTTACGGTCTTCCTCATATATATAGTATACTTCGCTATAACTTGTTCTAACTACCCTATCAAATTTAAAATTATTCATATTCCCTCCTATTTATCAAAAGGTGCCGAAAATACTTCTATATGAAAGCCCTGAATTTTTATCTTTCTTTTTTGATTACTATTTACTTCTGTCCAAATTTCTATTCGATTATGCTCTTCATTAAAAATAAATTCTATAATTTCTTCATCACCGTAATGATCTCCTACAAAATAATCTTTTGGTCCATTTGGATAATATATTCTAATACGTTCTATCAACATACTTCTCCTCCTTCATTATAGTCTCAATTATTTATTACATTTTTTTCTATTTTTCCTCTAAAAATCCTATTATTTATTGACAAATAATAATTTATTTTTTTATTTTATATAAAATAAATTGATATTTTTTTGAGTATAATAAGAAGAAATTATCTTTTTGAATAAATTAATTTTAATTTCCATATATTAATATTAGATAGAATTATATTTTGTAGTCCAAATAATTAGATAATTATTTCACAATTTCTTGTTGACTTTTTATTTCAAAAAAGATATCATATTTCTGTAATGACTACAAAGTTAAAATAAGAATAAAAATGAGGATGGTGTTTAAATATGGCAAAATTCAGATGTACAGTTTGTGGAGAAGTAGTAGAAGCAGGAGTTCACGTATGTCCAGTATGTAAAGCTTCAAGTGATAAATTTGTTGAAATTAAAGAAGGACAAGCTAGAGTATGGGCTACTGAGCACGTATTAGGAGAAGGATTAGCTTGTGGTGACGAAGAAATAATCGCAGGATTAAGAGCTAACTTTGAAGGTGAATGTACAGAAGTTGGTATGTACCTTGCTATGTCAAGAGTTGCAGATAGAGAAGGATATCCAGAAGTAGCAGAAGCTTACAAAAGAATCGCTTTTGAAGAAGCTGAACATGCTGCAAAATTCGCAGAATTATTAGGAGAAGTAGTAAGTGCTTCAACTGAAGAAAACTTGAGAAAAAGAGTAGAAGCTGAGTACGGAGCTACTAGTGGAAAATTCGATATAGCTAAAAGAGCTAAACAATTAGGATTTGATGCTATACACGATACAGTACATGAAATGGCTAAAGATGAAGCTAGACATGGAAGAGCTTTCTTAGGATTATTAG
>CAZHXU010000278.1:0-3686 GCA_964536535.1 uncultured Fusobacteriaceae bacterium | reverse complement strand
TTGCTGTTCCTATATCAAAACATGCAAATAATCCTGCAAGGGCTATAGTTGTTTTGTCTCCTACTCCACCAGTTGAGTGTTTATCAATTAGGAACTTTTCTATTCCTTCAAATTTGATAAGCTCTCCTGAATGCATCATCTTACCAGTAAAAGTTTTTAACTCCTCTTTGCTCATACCGTTAAAGTATACAGCCATAAGGAATGAAGACATTTGGTAATCTGGTACACTTCCGTCCAAATATCCATCTAACAACCATGAAATTTCCTTTTCTGTCAATTCATGACCATCTCTTTTTTTCTGAATGACATCAACTGCTCTCATTCTATTTCCCCCTTCTCAAGAAAAATTTTATTATCAAGTAGTAATCTTTACATAAATATGATATAAAATATATAAAATAAAAAGTAGGACGGCTGTCCTAATTAGGAGAATTTTTATGAAAATTTTAGAATATATTAAACAATTTCGTTTGGAAAAAGTTTTAAGTACCGATATACTGGCACATATACATCTAAAAAAATACACAAAAGGTGAATATATCTTCAACTCTAATCGAGAAGTAAACGGCATATATTTTGTAGTAAAAGGTGAAGTAGAAGTTAGTTCATACCTATTCAATGGACGTTATCTTTTTATAAACACCTTAGTTCCCCTAGAAATATTTGGAGATGTTGAGTATCTAAGTGGTGACAGAGCCATGTTTGACGTAGTAGCCACACAAGATACCATTGTTATTTTATTACCTTTTAATGTCATAGACAAGCACCTTGATAATAATCCTTATTTTTGGAGATTTATCGCCAAAGAAGGTAACACCAAACTACTAAGAACAAACAAATCTATCCTTTTAAAATCAAACTATAATTTAAAAACGGTATTTGCTAGTTACTTAGTGCAAAATAACTATCACTTAAAGTTTAAATCACTAATGGAGCTTTCGCAACATTTAAATGTAAGTTATCGTAACTTAACTCGTGTTATAAAGGAGTTGAAAGAAGAAAAATTAATTGATAAGAAAAAAAATTCTATTACTGTACTTAGAAAGGATATTATTTTAGAAATGACCCTTGACATTTAAAATAATTAATAAATAATAGTTAATAATTAATAATTTTTGTAGGGGCACATTGATATGCAATTAATAAATAATAGTTAATAATTAATAGATGTTGTAGGGGCTTTTTGTTGGAAAGCCCTTGATATTTAGTATTTAGGAATTATACAGTTAAAAAGCTTTAAGAAAAGAAAATTTTTACTTCTTTTCTCTAAATTAACACATTAGAATTTATTAAGACTTAAAAAAGGAGAGATTATGAAATATACATATTATATCATCTTGGCTTTAATTCTATCTTTTCAAATTTTAGGAGAAGATATTTACTTGAATCCTAATTGGAAAGAAGGAGAAGTATTCGATTACAATGTACGTAGAACTATTATAGATACCAAAACTGGGAATGAAGATTTAATTAAAGATACTCAATCATCTATAAAGGTTGAAATCTTATCTCGTACAGCTGAATATTCTTTGATAAACTTTTTTATAATTGACAGTAGTTCATTTACAGTTGATATGGTTCTCAAAATAGATTCATATGGGGATATAATAGGTGTTGAAAATTGGGAAGAAATAAGAGAAAAAGCACAAAAAACTTTTAAAATATTAAAAGAGAGTAAAGATGTGGCTACTAGAAAAGCTGCTATTCTTATTGAACCTGCTTTTAGTTCTGAACAACACATAATCGCGCTATATGCCAAATACCTTGAATCAATATTCAAATTTTTTGGATTTGAACTTAGTACCGAATCACCTCTGACATACCAAGGGCAGATTACAAATCATCTAACCTTAACTCCATTAATAACTATAACAAGTATTAATATTGAAGTTTTGGATAGTTACTTCAATGTTGAAAGTACAACTACTTATGAAGAAAGTTCTATAAAATCAAACTTGAAAAATGTTTTGAGTAAAATTGATGAAATTTCAGAAGAAGAGTTAAATAAAGTAATTGAAAAAGTTAACTTTAAAAGTACTGTCAAAAGTAAAATAGATTTTGAACACAATATGGTTACGGAAACTATATATACTAATATTGTTAATGGTTTAATTGAAACATATCATACTACTCTTGTCAAATAATACCTTATTATATAATTTTTCATAATAAGCTAGGAATTTTGAATTACAATTAATAATTAATAATTTTTGTAGGGGCTTTTTATTGGAAAGCCCTTTTATTTATAGTTTATAAAAAAAATTATAATTAAACCTTTCTAGGATTGAAGACCTAGGTGCTTAACCCTATCTATACAAAGCTTATATTTACTAATGAATATCATTGACCTAAAAAGTGCATGTTGAACATTATATTACTAAAAGGTATAATTATACTTGTATAAATTTATATAAGGAGGCTTTATGAATAACTACAGTATTAATACTCTTTATTTTGAACTAACACATAGTTGTAATCAAAGTTGCAAACATTGTTATTTGGATGGAGGGATACACAATGATATATCACCATTAAATACAAAAGAAATCATAGATATTATTGATAGGTTTAAAAAACAAGGAGGCTCATATATTATTATTACTGGTGGAGAAGCAAGCATACGTCGAGATTGTTTTGAAATTCTTGATTATATAGAAAAATTAGAGATTCCATTTACATTTGCTACTAATAGTTTATTGATGAATAGAGATAAATTAAATAAATTAATTGATTATAAATACTTAGATATATACTTTACTAGTTTACTTGGTAGTACAGAAGAAAGACATAATGGCATAACAAAAAACAAAGGGTATAAAAGAGTAATAAATGCCTTGGATCATTTGGACAAAAAAGGAATCAAAACTTATGTGCAAGTAACTTTAGCTAAGAACGATACACATAATATGGAGCAAATAGCTTCTAAACTTCTTAGGTACAAAAATTGCCAGATAAAGTTCACTCCTATAACAAACTTAGGAACAAATCAAAATGAAGAAGGAAAAGACTTAATAGTACCAAATAATCAACTTTATGAATTTCATAAAGCCACAAAAGAATTGATGGATAAATATCCCAATACTATAGAAGCTTCGAACTTGACAGATTATGACGATGTAAAAATTATAATAGATGAAAATAGTGATAATGAACTATATTCGCTTGATTATGGTTTTGTAGTTATCAGACCAAATGGAGATATTAGTTTTTCTTGTTATATAGATAATCCATATACCTTTGGTAATGCCAAAGAATCATTAGATATACCTTTGAATCAAAAGTTTTTTGACTATATAAATCTATTAAAAGAAGCAGAGTTGTTTGTATTAAACAAAGCCAAAGGTGGAATTATTGAGATGTGTGTAGAAGTAGAAATTTATATAAAAAACCTAACAAATAACATAATCAGTTAATTGTATTTAGTCACAGAAGGTGAATTACAATTAATAAATAATAGTTAATAATTAATAGGTGTTGTAGGGGCTTTTTGTTAGAAAGCCCTTTTTATTGCATATGCCTAGCTTTGTACAACAAACCCACACAGATTTTTGCCACAAAAATGTACCGAATTTTATTAAATTTTTTAGAAAACTGTAGCTAGAAATCCCACCTCTTAAATTGTATAATAATATTATTCTAAATTTTTAGGGGTGAGTTATGGAACTGTGGGATATCTATGATAAAAA
>CAZHXU010000277.1:0-3695 GCA_964536535.1 uncultured Fusobacteriaceae bacterium | reverse complement strand
GAACTGATTTATTATAAATCAGTTCTTTATTTTATATTTAATATAATTTAAAAACTTTCTTTTTCATAGTACCTTTTAATAAAGTTTGCTACACCGTTTTCTATATTTTTTTCTATAACTTTTGTAGCAATAGCTTTAAGTTCTTCTCTAGCATTACCTACAGCATACTTTTCATCTGCTACATTAAACATAGATATATCATTTATATTATCACCAAAAGTTATAAGTTTTTCTGCTTTAGTATAATCTTTTAAAAATCTAACTCCCATCTCTTTACTTGAACCTTCTTTTCCAAATTCAAGCCAGTAATAACCAGGTATGTAGATATCTTCTGTCAGATGTACTTGTATTCCTTCAAGATTTTTTAATTCTTCGTATAATTTCTCTAATTTTTCTTGTTTATCTAGAGCCGCTACTGAAATAATAGATTTAGTATTTAATACTTTATAATCTTCAATATTTTCAAAATATTTTTTATTTTTATATGTACTATTTTTATATATTTCTTGACCACTATTCATTTGTCCCTTATAAAATGCATTACCACTCTTATCTTCATTTCTTGTAAAAACAAAAGGATATACATCATTTTGTTCAAGTATATCTGTTATTAAAAATGTATCTTCTGAAGACAAATAATTATTGTTTATTACTTCTTTTTTTATTGGACAATAAACTTCTACTCCATTAAAAAGAACTATTGGCAACTCCAAATTAAGAGGGGCTAATATATCAATAGCTCCTTCCAAAGATCTTGCCGTAGCAATACTAAATTTTACACCTTTTGATATTAATTCATTAATTATTCTACTCGTTTCTTCACTAACAAGTCCATCTTTATTAAGTAATGTCCCATCCAAATCTGATATAAATAAATTCATAAAACTCCCTCCTACTTCCGTATGAAAAGTATAACATTTACCACTATTTAAGTAAAGTTTTATTAGGGGTTTTTTGATTTTTATACAATTTTTTCTTTTTTAAATACAAAAAATTTTTATCCGTATAAACTTAAAAAATCTCTAAGATAATTTCAAACTTTATTATTAAATATTTAATACTTTTTTTATACAGTCTTTCAGACTCTTTCAATATAAATTTTACTTTAAACTCACTAAAAAAGATTATTTTCATAATATTTTTCTACTTCAAGCCCTAAACTCCTATAAAACCTATAAATATAGTTGACACTTTTTATATCAAATGCTAATATTTATAATGGATATTATAAAAAATAGAAAGGTGTTAACAATGAGATATATAATTTTACTACTGCTCTTATCACTCAAAGTTTTTGCATTTGAAACCATAAATATTTCAGATTCAAATCTTGAAAAGCTTATAAGGGAAAAATTGAATAAACCTGTAGGTGATATTAGCAAGGAAGAAATAGAAAATCTTCCTGGACTTAATGCTTCAAATAAGAATATAAAAACCTTAGGAGGTTTTGAAGAAATTGAAATATTAAATGGAGAGTGGAACTTTGATAATAATTATTTGGAGAATCTAGATAGTTTAAAAAATCTAAAATGGGCATTTAAAATAAGTATTGCTAATAACATGTTATCAAATATAGAAGGTTTATCTAATTTGCAAGGAATATCAGGGTTAAATTTAGAAAAAAATAATTTGAAAAATTTAAAAGGTTTAGAAAAAGTCGATAACATAATTTTATTGTATTTATCAAAGAATCAAATTGAAGACATATCTGCTCTAAACAATTTAATATATGTAAAATATTTATACTTGTCAAAGAATAATCTAACAACTTTAGAGGGCTTAGAGAATTTATTGTACATAGAAAATCTTTATTTAGATGAGAATAACTTAATAAATCTAGATGGATTAAAAAATCTTGTTTTTCTGCGAAAATTAAATGCGGAAGAAAATCAAATAAAAAATCTAAATGGATTAAAAAATTTAACGGAAGTATATAGTTTAGATTTTTCTAATAATAATATAAAAAATATAGAAGGTTTGAAGAATTTAAGAGAAGTAGAAGAATATATAGATTTGTCCTATAATCAAATAAAAACTTTAAGGCCTATTTTGAATTTATATAGTATAAAAGAACTTTATCTTACTTCTAATTTATTAACTGATCTTTCTGAAGTTCAAGAGATATCAAAAATAAAAACTTTAAAAAAATTCGCTTTTTTCAAGAATCCATTTGAAGAAGAGCCCATTGACAATGTTGAATATGTTAAAATACATGATGAAAATTTGGAAAAGAAAATTAGAAAGAAACTTATTAAACCGGTAGGTGATATAAGAGTAGAAGAAATAGAAATGATGGATGGCTTAGATGCATATAATTCTGGAATAAAAACTTTAAAAGGTTTAGAAAAAGTTAAAAAATTAAAAGGAATATGGGATTTGAGTGAAAATGAAATAGAAAATTTAGAGGGGCTAGAAGAATTAGAGAAGGTTGAAAGTTTACACCTCGATTATAATAAACTTATAAATTTAGATCAATTAGAAAAGTTAATCTCAGCTAAAGAACTCAGTTTTAGCTCAAATCAAATAGAAAACATTGATGGGTTAAAGAACTTAGAGTCTATAATAAATATTTCCTTTGTCGAAAACAAAATAGCGTCTATCAATGTACTAAAGAACATAAAAGAAGCTAATATGATTTTTTTAGGTGAAAATAACTTAAAAAATTTGAAGGGTTTAAAAAATTTAAAGAAAGTTTCCATCTTAGAACTTTCAAAAAATAACTTAAAGGACTTGAAGTCTATAAAAGATTTGGAAGAAATAGAGGAGCTAATTATAGAAGATAATTCAATGATTTTTGAAGATAAGTGGAGTATAAAGTTTTTAGAAAGTTTAGAAGAAAAAGGAACTTATATACAAAAATAAAATTTAGTTTTTTGGAGGAAATATGAAGAAAATTTTATCTGCGCTAATTTTGATTTTTTTAATAGCTTGTAGCCAAAGAGGAAAGTTGGCAGAAGATACAATTTATAATATAGTAACTGAAGAAATCTCTATAAGGGGTGTTAAAAATAAAGAAGAAAGTATGTATAAGAATAATATGAAACATGGAGTTCATAAAATCTATTATCCAGAAAATCAGCTGATGTACAAAAGTATGTATTTAGATGATAATGAACAAGGTTACGCTTATTGGTATTATAGGGATGGTCGAATAGCAGTAAGTGCAAAGTATCATAAGGGTCAAATAGAAAGTGAAATTAATGAAGTAATTGAAGACTATATTCCTTCTAATGAATATAGAATTTTAGAAGCTGTAAAAGAGAATAATATTGAAAAAATAGAAAGATTATTGGAGAATGGGAATGATATAAATGAAATAGATCAAAAGGGCTTTACTCCATTAATACTAGCAATAAAAATAAAAAATATTGAGATAGTTAGATATTTGATTAAAAATGGTGCTGATCCAAACTTTTTTTACGAAAGGGATAGATTAATTTTAGGCTCTCATGGAGAAGTACAAAAAATAGATGTAATGAACTTAAGCCCACTTATAGTAGCAGGAATAGTTGGTGACCTTGAAATAATAGAAATCTTATTAAGAAGCGGTGCTTCCTTCGAAAAAGAAACTATAGAAGAAAAAAATGTATTTCATTATGCATTAGAAGCAGGAAATAAAGAGGTTCTTAAGTTTATTTTAAATAATTTGTAACATAATTTGGAATTAAAAGTAAAAAATTTACTATTAAGATTTT
>CAZHXU010000276.1:0-3696 GCA_964536535.1 uncultured Fusobacteriaceae bacterium | reverse complement strand
AGTAAAAGATCTCTTAATAGAAAAATATCTTCTTTAAAGGGTTTTTATCGTTTTTTACACTTGAAAGAATATATTAAAAAAAATATAGCACTTAACTTGGAAAATGCTGAACATAAAAGAGAACTTCCTAGTATACTTTGTAGAGAAGAGATAGAAAAGATAAGAGAAGTGATAAAAGGTCGAGGAGTTAATGAACTTAGAGATAGACTTATAATAGAGATGCTTTATTCAAGTGGGATAAGAGCAGGAGAGTTACTTAATCTAAGTGAAGGACTAATAGACTTTGATGAAAGAGAGATAAAAGTAGTAGCTAAAAATAAAGGACAAAGAGTTGTTTTCTTTAATAATACTACAAAAGCATATCTCTTTGCATATATAGAAGCAAAAAAAGAAAAGTTTGGGGAAGATTATAGAAAAGATATATTATTTGTAAATAATAGCCAAAATAGACTAAGTGACAGGTCTTTACGTAGAATAATAGACCGTATAGTAAAAAGGACAGATATAGAAAAAGAAGTTAGCCCCCATACATTTAGACATTCTTTTGGAGCATACATGATAAAACACGGAATGAATCTGCATTATTTGCAAGAGTTAATGGGACATACATCTATGGAGAGTACCAAAATGTATTTGGAGTACGATATCCAAGATGAGATAGTAGAAGGAAAAACATATTATAATAGAGTTTAGGAGGAGTTATGTCATTTAGAGCAACAACTATATTAGCAATACAAAAAGATGGGAAAACTGCTATAGCAGGTGATGGACAAGTTACTCTTGGGCATACAGTCTTTAAAAGTAATGCTAAAAAGATAAGAAGACTTGGAGATGGAAAGATATTAGCTGGTTTTGCAGGAGCAGCAGCAGATGCTTTTTCATTATTTGATAAATTCGAAAAAAAATTAGATGAACATGGAAAAAATATGAAAAAAGCAGCAGTAGAACTTGCCAAAGATTGGAGATCAGATAAAGTTTTACGTAACTTAGATGCTATGCTTATTGTAGCAGACAAAGAAGATTTACTTATTTTATCTGGTACAGGAGATGTATTAGAACCTACAGATGGAATAGCAGCAATTGGAAGTGGTGGAAACTATGCTTATTCTGCAGCAAAAGCATTAGTTGAAAATACAGATTTGGAACCAAAAGAAATAGTAGAAAAAGCTCTTAGAATAGCAGGAGAGATTTGTATATATACTAATACTAATATTAGTGTTGATAGTTTATAAGGAGGATATGTGGCAAAAAAAATTAAAAAATGTGGAGGATGTGGAATTCCTTTACAAAGTGAAGATAAAAATAGAGAGGGGTATCTACCAGCAAAAGTAATAGCTGAGAATGCTCATCCAATATGTCAAAGATGTTTTAAAATAACTCATTATGGAGAATATTTACCAGTTTCATTTGATAATATAGATTATTTAAATGAAGTAAAGAGAGTAATAGCTGATATGGATTTGGTAATAGCAGTTGTTGATATTATTGATTTTGAAGGAAGTTTTGATAAAGAAATAATAGATTTAATTAGAAATAAAAAATTAATAATGGCTGTTAATAAAATAGATTTGGTACCGGGAGAAAAACATCCATCAGAAGTAAGTGAATGGTTGAAAGTAAGATTATTTAAACAAAATATAAACCCAGTAGACATTGCTGTACTTAGTACAAAGAAAAAATATGGAGTAAATGGTGTAATTAGAAAATTAAGACATTTTTTACCATATGGAGGAAAAGTAGCAATAATTGGTGCAACAAATGTTGGGAAATCAAGTCTTATTAATGGAATGTTTGGAGAGGATAAAGTAACTGTTTCGAAGTATCCAGGAACTACTCTTAAAACAGTAAAACATGAGATTCCAAATACTAAAATAGAGATATTTGATACTCCAGGTATCTTACCTCATGGAAGAGTATCGGATATGGTCTGTGAAGAGTGTAATCTAAAGATAGTGCCAAGTAATGAAATTAGTAGAAAAACATTTAAACTACCTATGGGTAGAGTCTTAATGTTTGGATCTCTTGTACAAATAAAAGTTCTTACTGACTATGAAATAAAACCTATATTTACAGCTTATGCTGCAAAAGATGTTAAGTTCCATGAAACAAATGAAGAGAAAGTACAAGAACTTGTAGAAAACCACACAGGTGATTTATTATCTATACCTTGTCATAAATGTAAAGATGAATATTTGGCAAAAGAAATGAAAAAGGAAGTTGTAGAAGTAGAAGAATTTGAAGAGTTAGTAATCAAAGGTCTTGGATGGTTAACTGTTAAAAGGGGACCAATCAAAGTAGAAGTTACACTTCCAAAAGATGCAGAGATTATAATAAGAGATGCATTTATTGAACCAAGAAGAGAAGGAATGTTAGAATATTAATTTAGATAGATTGACTGATTTTTTAATCAGTCTTTTTTTGATTAGAGTAATTTGATAAAAGGCTAATATCAAAGTCAATAATAACAGTCAAATGGGAATTGTTGAAATTAATTAGAAATATTATAGAAAAAATTACTTTTTTATGATAAAATCTACATACTGTAGAATTTTTGGAGGTAAAAATGAAAAAAAGTATAAAAATTATATCATTAATCCTTATTTTTATTAGTATCTATATACTGTTTAATTCATTTAATATGGCAGATAGTTATGCTGAAAATATTATGAAAAAAGTAAGTCATATGGATACAAGTAGATTTTATCTTTTGAGGGAAAGTAGAGTTAATATCTATATGATTTTTAGTATTAAAATTTTTATTTTAGGTCTTATAGGATTAATTAAAGATTTTAAGTTAGATTAAAAAAGGAAAAGATGTTTAATCAGATTTAACATTGACATTTTCTATTATTAATTATAGAATATGGACATTAATGTTAAGGAGAAAAAGATGCAAAATAAATCAAGAGGTATACTTTGTATGTTAGCTTCTGCTCTTGCATTTACATTTATGGGAGTAGCAGTAAAATCAGCAGGGAGTATTCCAGTTTTTCAAAAAGTATTTTTTAGGAATTTTGTTAGTTTTTTTGTGGCACTATATATTATAAAAAAATCAGGTGCGTCATTATTTGGTCAAAGAAAAAATATGCCATTATTAACTTTAAGATCAGTTCTTGGTTTGGCAGGAGTTATGCTTAATTTTTATGCTATAGGTAAACTTCCACTTGCTGACTCAAGTATGTTAAATAAATTATCACCTTTTTTTGTGACTATATTTGCTTTTATTTTTTTGAAAGAGAAATTAAATAAAATGCAAGTACTTGCATTAGTAGGAGCATTTGTTGCGTCGTTACTTGTAATTAAACCTGAGTTTTCTATGGCAATGTTACCTGGTTTAGCAGGATTTTTAAGTGCTATATCAGCAGGAGCAGCTTATACAATAATTAGGTATTTGAGTAAAGATGAAGAACCAGCAACAATAGTATTTTATTTTTCAATGGTATCATTAATAGGTTCATTCCCTTTAATGATGATGAATTTTGTAATGCCAAATGCTACTGAATGGTTTTGGTTATTTGGAACAGGATTTTTTGCTTCAATAGGTCAGTTTATGGTGACTATGGCATATAAGTATGCACCAGCAAGTGAAGTATCAGTTTATAATTATTCAAGTATAGTATTTTCAATAATAGTTGGATTTGTACTGTGGAGAGAATTACCTGATATGTATAGTTTTGTTGGAGGAATATTAATAAT
>CAZHXU010000275.1:0-3709 GCA_964536535.1 uncultured Fusobacteriaceae bacterium | reverse complement strand
CTTGTCCATTTTTGATATTCATATAAAAAAAAGATAAATATAATATAGGAAGATATACTAATGTAGAAGTTTTTCATATCTATATAGGAGTTTAGGAAGTAGAAGAAAAGATTAAAAATCATATGAGCTAATATAGAATCTTTTACACTTCCACTAATAATATAGATATAACCAAGAATCAAACCTAAGTAAAAATAATATATACCATAAATAAAATTTAAATGACTTATAGAAAACAATACTGTTGATATCAAAAGTGTTATCCATTTATTATAATCTTTTATAAGTGTATCTATTATAATTTTTCTATATATTAATTCTTCCAGTATCGGAATTATTATTAGAGCTAAGACCAAATAGGTATTTTGACTCCCTTTTAAGATTTCAAAATGACTATTTGCTACTTCTACTCTCAAATACTCCTTTGTTATGTTATATACTAACCCATTCAAAAAACCCATAGAAAAAGCTATCATTACAAATATTATCCATATGGGATAGGATGATTTTCTATCTATTAATTTGGGATATGTAGGCAGAAAAAATCTTATTACAACTAAATAACTACTAATGAGTATAAGTGCTAATATCAGATATTCAGATTGTATATCTGTTCCTTCTGGAAAAAATATTATATAGAATTTATTCAAAAGTAAAAAAGCAAATACCCTTAATAATACAATCAACAAACTTTTCATTATTGAGTTCATTTTTATCACCTTTTTGTTCATATATTTATGTATGTATTTTATTACATAAAATCAGCTAAAAACTACAGTGATAAAATTAATTTTTCCTAATTAATCTTCCAAATCTATCATCCATTGTGTCCCAAACTTATCTGTTACTGTACCAAAAAGACTACCCCAAAATGTTTTTTGAAGGGGCATTTGAACTTCTCCTCCTTGAGATAATAAAGAAAAAATCCTTCTCGCTTCTACTTCAGTTTTGGGAGTGTAGTTGATGTAGAAGTTATTACCTCTTTTTATCTCTTGTCCCCAAACTCCAAGTACATCAGATCCCATAATTTTTGTATTTTCATCTATAAATAGTTCTATATGCATAATTTTTTCTTTATCTTCTTCAGAAAGACCGTCATTATTGGGCATTTCACTATATTTATTTACAGTTTTATACTCACCACCAAAAATTTCCTTATAAAAATCAAATGCTTCTTTCAAATTACCATCAAAATTCAAATATAATGTAAACATAAACCCTCCTTTTTTAGCCTAATTATACCAATAAGCTTTTCATATAGCAAAATTTCTTTTTAAAAAAAGGCACTGCAATTTCAGTACCTTTCTACTAATAATTATACTCTATTATTTAATAGGTATCATTATTTCTCTTATCCATTTATTATCATCTTCTTCATCCCAAGGTCCTACATACGCTGCATCTATTAATTGCCCAATTATTTCATAGTTATTTTTTTCTATCCACTCTAACAAAACTTCATAAGCTTTATACAAATTTTTACTAGGTCCCTTATGAAGAATACAGGCTAATTTTTCTATTTCTTCTACTTCTTTATACTCTACTCCTTGTCCATTTGGTTTTATTTCAGTAACTTCTTCTCTTATTTCAATCTCCATCTCTTCTCTATATTCGCCATCTAAATAAACTGTATAACAATGTCCAGGAATATTAGGGCATTTTGATTTCATTTCTTCCATATATTTCCCCATACTTACCCATACTTTTCCTTGCTCATCATATTTATTTATTTTTGCTTTTTTACTTGCTACTATCATTTTGGGCATAGATTTTATCTCAATTTTATATTCCATTATTTCCTCCTTATTACGAGCCAATTTTATACCTAACAAAAGATTTTCAAGTTCTTTTTTCTTATGTTCTATTTCTTTTTTTACTTCTACTTCTTTCTTCCTATACATATCTAGACGATTTATAGAACTAGTATCTAATAATAATCTAATTTCAGAAAGACCAAACCCCATATCTTTATACATTTTTATTTTATTCAAATGTACAAGTTGTTTTGCACTATAATACCTGTAACCACTAAACTCATCTATTTTTTCCGGAATTAATAGATTTTGTTTTTCGTAGTGGCGAAGTGTTGCTACTGTAACTTTAGCTAATAATGAGAATTCTCCTATTCGAAACATACTACACCTCCTTTTCTAATATAAGTATAAACTATTATCTTACATGAGAGTCAATAGTAATTACAAAAAAAAATAGAGGTCATAAAATTTATGACCTCTATTACAACAAAACACATTTAGGGGATGTGCATAATTATATATACATAATATTTTTTTATTTCCTTTTTTTCTAAAAAAATTTGTAATATTTCTCTATTTTTCAAAGAATAAATTTCATTCTTCTAAAAAATCTTTATTTTTTCTCAATTATTTGTTTTTTATTACAAAAAAGTTTAAAAAAGTACTTTATCTTCTAAAAAAATACACAATTATGTATTATACTTATAACATAAAGAAATTATTACATGATTATTGACTAAAATTATTAAGGGGGACATTATGTTTACACAAAATTGGACATTATATTTTTTATTGATATTTTTAATATATACATTATTTACCAAATTAAAGTATAGAAAAATTTTTGGACTAAAATTCAATTTTATTGATGGATTAATTAAATTAGCTGAATTTAGCCTAAAACCATTTTACAAGAAGAAAAAAATCACCTTAAAACAATAAAATTATAAGGAAATATTGTACCAATCAAAAGGGATAGTCTATTGACAAAATCTCTTTTTTTATTTATGATATATAACGTGTGTAATATTAAAGAAAAAATTATAAGGAGATTATATGAAAAATTTTGAATTTTATTCTGATGGATATTTACTAAGAGGAAGATTATACCTTCCTAAAGATGATATAACAAATGCCCCTGTAATTATTATGTGTCATGGTTTTGCTGGAGTACAAGATTTGTTATTGCCAAATTTTGCAAAAAAATTTATTGAAGATGGTTATTGTGTATTTACTTTTGATTATAGAGGATTTGGTCAGAGTGAAGGAGAACAAGGAAGAATTGTTCCTAGAGAGCAAATAAATGATATAATAAATGCTATTACTTTTGTTTCTTCTCTTGAAGAAATAGATTCAAATCGTATAGCTTTATGGGGAACATCTTTAGGCGGAGCTAATGCTCTTATTGTTTCTGCTCTTGATAAGAGAGTTAAAGCTTTAAGTATTCAAATTACTTTTGCAAATGGAGAAAGAAATAATAGTAGCCACCTAAGCGACCAAGACAAAATAAAAAAAGAAAAAGCTCTTGAAAAAGCTAATTTAAATGCAGTTTTAAAGAATAAAGTTATGAAATTACCTCTAAAAAGAATCTTATCTGATGAACAATCTACAAAATTCTTTGAAGAGTACAAAATAACTTTCCCAGAAGCTTTAGCTGTTAAAATACCATTTATTACAACAAAATATATTGACGAACTAAAAGCAGAAGATTATTTCCATAAAATAAACATACCTGTTTTAGTAGTTGGAGCTACAAAAGACATAGTAAATAATCCAAAAGAATCACAAATAATATACGATAATTTACCAACTGTAAATAAAAAGTTATTAATGGTTGAAGGAACTCATTATGATATATACATTGGAGAAAACTTAGAAAAAGTCAGTAAAGAACAGATAGAATGGTATAATAAATATTTATAATAAATAAGGCTGACCTAATATAGTCAGCCTTT
>CAZHXU010000274.1:0-3773 GCA_964536535.1 uncultured Fusobacteriaceae bacterium | reverse complement strand
AAAAGAGTAGTTACCTACTCTTTAACTCCATGTTTATTTAATATTTGATTATATAAACCATTCATTTTTATTTTATTCAGCCCGTTATTAAACTTTTTTATATAATAGTTAGCATCTGAGTTTTGTTTGCTTATAAGAACATGTAACCATCTTTGACTCAAGTACCCTATTACTTCTACTTCATCTTCTACCATACTATATTCTTCCTTTAATATGTGGTTTATAACTGGTTCTGATCCTGCTATTATCTCTACTCTGTCATTTACTAACAAGTTTATATTTTTTTCCGAACTAGGACTTTCGAATTTATCCAAATAAAGTGCCATATCAAATTCTTCCGAATAACTATAGTCTCTTACTATACCAATACGATATTTACTAAGTTGATCTAAAGTTTTATACTTAATCTCTAAATTTTTCTTTGAAAAGAGAGCTACTCTATTTAGAACAACAGGATTTGTATATAAAAAATATTGTTCACGTTCTTCAGTATAAAATGCTCCTAAAAGCCCGTCATAATGTCCACTCTGAGCTAATTCATAAGCCCTTTTCCAAGGAACAAAATCTATCTCAACTTCTATTCCTTCTACCTTAAAAGCTTCTACTACTATTTCTGTCAAATAACCATTATTAGGTAGTTCAGGACCATAAAAAGGCTCAAAAGGATCTGTTGCTAAAGTCACTTTTTCTTTAGCAAACAAACTTAATACTAAAACTAAATATATTATTAATTTTTTCATTATATCACCTCAATAATATATAAAGAAAAAATTGTTTTTTCCTCTTTTATAAAAAGAGATTATTTATATGTCTCCCTAATATTTTTTCTATATTTCCACTAAGTATTTTATACAAATCTAAATCTTCTTTGTCTATTACTTCCAAATGTTTTTCTACAGTATCAAAATCTTTTCTTTCTACTGGTCCAGTAACAGCATCTACTAGCCCTTTTGATTCAATATTTGACAAATTAAGTTTTGCTAAAGGCATTAAAAGTTTCATTCCATCTTCTTCACTTATCCCACATTTTTTCAAATTTTCTAGACCACGCTGGAATAATGATAAAACTAAATTAGAAACAATTACATTAGCTAGATGGTATCTACTTTTTGTACCTTTTTCAATTAATACAACTTCATTTCCACATTTTACAATAAAATCTTTAATTTCTTCTACTCTTTCACCACTATTTTCCAAACCAAAAACTATATTGTCCAAATTTCCATTTCCTGTCATTGGAGCTGCTGGATGAAGAGCATAAAGACTTTTATCTTCATAGATTCCTTCTTTAACTCCACTCAAATGAAATACTAAATTTTCTCTTATAAATGGTTTTATTTTATTCCAAACATCTTCTATATTACTGTCTGGCAAAGCAAGGATAATTATATTCGATTCTTTTCCTATAAGTTCAAAATCATCAGTAATCAGACCTTCTACTTCTTCAACTTCCTTTTTTATATTTTCATTATTTATATCACATATATATTTTATTTTATGTCCTTTTTTTCTAAAATAATGAGAAAGACTCTTTCCAGCTTTCCCAAATCCAACAACTGATATATTCATTATTCCTCCCAAATTTTAACAAAAAGAAAAGCGACATAGTCGCTTAATTACAGTCACCTTTACTTTTTCCTTCAATTATATTCAAAATAGTTGTATCTTCAAATTCTTTTAAAACTCTTTCTTGTATTTCACTAAAAGTATAATGTAATTTACAAGTTGTAGATCTACTCAAATTACATAAATTTTCATCATAAAGACATTTATTTATATAAATTGGACCTTCAATAGCTTCGATTACTCTTTTCATATTAAGCTCACTTGGCTCAACATCTAAAGCATATCCTCCATTAACTCCTCTAAAACTTACTACAATTTTTGATTGAGCCAGTTTTCTAAGAATCTTTAGAGTAAATCTTAAAGTAACTCCTTCAGCTTCACTAATAGTTTTTGCATCTATTTTGACACCTTTTCCTGCTTCACCAAGATAGATTAGTATTCTTAGTGCATAATCTGTTTCTTGTGTAATTTTCATATTAATTCTCCTCAATATTTAACTTTAAATTTATTGCAATCAATATCCACTTCAATTTCTTCCATTTCTAATTCTTCCACTTTGGAAAAGAAGTTTCCTTTTTTAATTACTTTATAAAAGTCCTCTATAAACCCATCAGGACCTTGTAATTCCATTTCTACATTACCATCATTAAGATTACGCACCCATCCTAACAAACCCCTCTTAATAGCTGTAGCTTGCACAAAATATCTAAATCCAACCCCTTGAACTCTGCCTTTAGCAACTAATCTATATCTTTTCATAACGTCCTCCTAGTAGATTGTACACTAAATTCATAAAGTTTTCAATATGTTTCATATAAGATTAGAGAAATATTTTAATAAAGTTCAAATAAATTTTGTTTTTCTCTTTAGTTCTTGAATAATGCAGAGTATATTAAAACAAATAATAAATGGGAGTTTTAAATAAATAGTTTCATTAGTTTTTTATGTATTTAATAATTAGTTTTACTAAGTAAAGAAGATTTATTGGACGTTAGTTACTATTTTATAAAAACAAAAGACAGAGAATAATAAAAAAACTTTTAATTTACAAAAAAAAGACTAATTTTTTATAAAATCAGTCTTTTGTCTTTAATCAGAAGAGAGTTTAATACCCTCTCTAATCAAATTAAATTTAAATAAGTTTAATTTTCAGAATCAACTACTGCTCTTGCTTCAACTACTTTAGCAAAAAAATCTTTTACTTTTACATGTTCTTCATGTATTTGATATTTTTCTAAATCTTCTTTAGTCTCAAATACAGTATATAAACTAAGGTCAAATGCAAATGGTGACGGATTATAGTTAATCCCCACAGATAATTTTTTTATTTCACTTATTTTCCCCACTAAATCTTCAAGCTGTTTTTTACTTTCTACTTTTAATTCTTCTCTAGTCATACCAAGAGCTTCTTCTTTAAAAGTAAAAAATACTATATGCTCTACCATTTTAATCCCCCTTTACTATATCTATCAATTTTTCAATTTGTTTTGAATTACCTAAAACTAACAATTTGGAATTTTCCAAAATAACTGTTGTTGATAAAGGGTTAAATTTTAATTCCCCTTTTTCTTCTATTCCTATTACATTTAATCCTGTCAATTTTGGTATCTGTGCTTCTCTCAAAGAGAGGTTAATAAGTTTGCTATTAACAGGAATTTCAACTAATTCCACAGCATAATCATGCATATCATTTTGTGTCATAAACTTTAAAAAGTCCATAACATTTGTTTTACTAGCTATATTAGCTATTCTTTGTGCAACAATTTTTGAAGGGGAAATAACATAATCTGCCCCTGCTTTTTTAAGTTTAGCTTCACTATTAAATTCTACTGCTTTACATATAACAACAATATTTTTTTTAAGAGATTTTGCACTTAATGCTATAAAGAGATTTTGTGAATCTTCTGGTAAAACACTAATTAGAACTTTGGCTTTTTCTATCTGACCTTCTAACAAAACTTCATCTCTTGTTGCATCTCCTTGTATTACTAGTGCATTATCACCATATTCTCTATTTATTTGTTCAATAACAGCTTCATCTTTTTCTATTACAATAAATTTTTCTTCATTTTTCAAAAAACTTTCTATTATCTTGTGTGAAGTAGTTCCACCACCACAGATTATTATATGATCATCTAATTTACTTATCATCTTTTTCATCTTAGCTCCTTTAAAGTATTTTTTTAGTTCTCCATCTATAAAAAAAG
>CAZHXU010000273.1:0-3794 GCA_964536535.1 uncultured Fusobacteriaceae bacterium | reverse complement strand
GGAATATTTAAATTATTCTTTAAAAAAAGAATTATTTATTCTTTTTAAAATTAATTTTTCTTAAAATAATTAATTATTCTTCTTGGAATAATTAATTCTAATGTTAAAATAAAAAAACTAGTATTAAACTAGTTTTAAATATCATATGTTTTATAAAAACTTAAGAAAAGTTCTTCAAAACTTTCGTATTCTAAATCGTGAACAAATAAGGATGGATAAGACTGACTTAAAGAACTAATAATTTCACGTCCAACTCTTTTATCAAGCCTAGGGTTCTCAGGATCTATTATTTTCTTTTTAAGTTCATTTGATATATTGTTTTTATCAATAACATCTAAAATATTTTTCATAAATTTACTATTTCTAAATAATTCTGACTTAAGAACATAATTATATACGTCTAAATTATTACATATTATCTCAAAATATCTATCGTGCTCTTCACGAGTAATTTCTTCATTTACATAATCTGCTCCTAACACCATTTTATAAACATAGTTTTCCCAATCAAATTTTTTCAACACTATATTATTAAAATCTTTTTCTGATTCTAGAGCTAATGGATATTTTTTAATAATATATTCTCTATAATTTTCATTTAAAAATAGAGAATACCAAAATATTTTATCTAATGTGATATCTTTACCTAAATACAAATAATTCTCTTTTATTATATTAAAACCTTCTAAAAATTCTTTGTTTTTTTCTTCTTCACTACCTTTAGCAATATAAATAGGAAAACAGATTATTTCTTCAATATCATAATATTCTTCAACAAATAAGTCTTCTGATTCTGAGTTTGAATTTATAAAATACTCATACAATAGTTTGATGTCAATTTTTTTTTCATTCAGTTTCTTTATCTTCATTTTCTCCCCCTTAATACTACTCCTTCATAAAATTCTTTGATGATATTAGAAGAAATTTTAGATATTACTTCGTCAATATTTTCAAATGAAATTTCTGAAACATTTGAATTTTTTAATAGTTTTATTATCTTTCTATGTATAGGTTTTTTCATTTCTACTTCACTTTGATTATCAATCTCTAGTATTAAATCCTCATTTTTACTTTCTAATATCATCTCCATCAAAACCTTTTGAAGTCCCATATATACATAAATATAATTTAACCTTTTAGACTCTGCTTCTTCTAAAAATTGATATTTTTCATCTTTAAATATCAAATCAATTGTTTCATAAGAAATATCAATTTTGATTTCACTTTTTATATTTGAATCAACTCTCTTTTCAAAAATATCCAAAGGTTTTGTTGTGCTTCCTTCAAAAATAACAACATTAGAAAAACCAACCAAAGAATTTTTAGGAATCTCTAAAAAATCTTTTTCTTCTGAAAAAAATGGTACTAATTCATCACAATTATTAAATAAAATTATTTCTTTGGCTTTCAAAGCTAGTTGAATTTTAGTGTTTTTCTTTAGGGCGATTCTTTCTTTTTTTATATAAATTTTTTGTTCTTTATCAAGTTTACAAAAACTATTATCTTGTGATTTAATCAATCCAATCAATTCTAACCTATTTTCATTTATCAAATTTTTTATAAAATTTGATTCTATTTCATAGTCAAAATGATATATGTAATTTTCATTATCTTGAAATAAATGGACATCTAAATTAAACTTATTATTTATATAATCATAAACATTATTATTTAATATTGGAAAAGGAAATGAAGCCTCTTTTGTATAAACCATTACACTATCACCTCATATGAAAATTTAAGATTTTTATTAAATTTATTCGTAAGTCCCATTGAAATATTAATTAATCCATTTTTTATTGGAACAGCTTCTATTTTTTTTCTATCTGTAGAAATCTGAAGATTATTTCTCAAATTATCTTGAATAATCCCATAATTTTCTTTTAAATCAAAATTATTCAATTCTTTTCCTTCACCATCAATAACTGAAATTCTTACATCACATACTTTTTTTCTATTTATTTCTTCTAAATCTCTCAAATCAATTTGAAGCTTTTCTACATTTCCAATAATACATCTTCTAGCTAATCTACTAGAAATTTTTGAGTAAACTCTTTTTTTATTATTTTCAAGTTTTTCTACTCTTCTTTTTTCTCCTTTTTCTTTAGTTATAAGCTTTTTTAATTCTTTTTTTTCTTTTTCACCCTTTTTACTTCCACCATTACCATTGATATATTCTTCAAGTTCTATCACTTCAATATTTTCATCGAAATTATTTCCCTCTTTTATTTCATTAACTATTTCTTTTTTTAAATCTATTTCTTGATTATTTCCTAAGTCTTCTAAAATTTTTACACTAGAATTTATACTTTTATCTTCATTACGAAATTTATTCTCTATATCAAATAAAATGTCAGAAGTATCCATTTTACCTTCATTTGGATGCATTTCTTTCATTTTTTCTCCTATAAATTTCGTTATTTCTCTATCTAAATTATTTAAAAATCTTTTAGCATTTTTCTTTGATAGAGAATCAGAAATGTGATCTTCTGATAACTTTGTATGAGATTCATTTTCTAATGTTTTTAAGAATTTATCTTCTTTTGAAGAATTTGCTATCAAAATTAAATTAAATGACGAAGAAGCATAACTATCTATTCTTTTTTCAGATATTTTCATCCCTAATGTTCTATACACTGAGTATCTACCAATTTTTAGTCCCTCTTGTAAAGAAAAATAGACTTTAAATTTATACTCATTGAAATCCATATCACAAACAATTAATTCATCAATTTCATTTTCTAAAAGAGTTTTATAATAAATTGGTGTTAAACTTGTATTTCTATTGATATTCTTATACTCAATAGTATAAAATTCATCAGAAAAAATATAATCTTCTATTGTTTCTTTTTCTATTGATTGCCCGTCTATATTTATCTTAACTTGACCATTTATAATACTCAGGTAAAAACTATCGCAAATACTTCTTATTATCTCTTTTGAATCAAAAAAATCTTCTCTAAGAAAAGGAACAATTATTTTTAGACCTCTTTCATTTTTTTCATAAATATTTTTATAATCATTTTCATAAGGAATATAGATTTTTTTTTCTTTATCAAAAGAGGCAAAATGACCTGTTCCTACATAAGAATCATTATTAAACTCATGATGAATAAGTTCAATACTTCCACCTATATATTTTTTGTTATTTTCATCACAAGTTGAAAAATACATCAATGCAATATCTGAAGCTGAGTTCGAAGCAATCTTTCCTATACCATGTGAACCTCCTCTTGTATCCTCTGAAACTCCACTTTGGGCATGATATCCTTTACTATATGCATATGCTCTATAGGGAGATTCTTTTTCTAATGCTCCCGAAAGTCCTTTTGTATTCAAATCTTCAAAAGTTAAAACTTTACAAGTTTTTTCATCAATTTTTGCTTTCATGTTACTAATAATTTTTTTCGTGTACTCACTTTTGCCTTCAAGAGTCAAAATTCTTTTTTTTATCTCTTCTATCCCTAATAAATTTTCCACTCCAACCTCAAGTAAATTAATATTTATTGTAGTTACAAGTTCGTCATTCAATTTTGCATCTAATGAATTTTGCAAATTTTCTCTGATTAAACCAGCTACCCCATAACTATTAAAGCTTGTCATTGATTGATTAAATTTAAAATCTATACAACTATCTATTTTACTAAAAAACCACTGTGACATTTCTCCTCCCAAATTATCATAATAAATTATTTTATTAATCAAATTATATAACAATTAAGAAAGATTAGCAATCATTAAACCTTCTACTCCATCCCATTGCATTTTACTTCCAATATTTATATAATGTGTTG
>CAZHXU010000272.1:0-3805 GCA_964536535.1 uncultured Fusobacteriaceae bacterium | reverse complement strand
ATGAGTTCTTTCATCTTTTCCATGGCTTCTAGGTGTGCTTTGTCTCCCTTTTCAACCATCTCCATAGCATGATTTTTGCTTTGTTTTGCTATTTCTTCAAAGGTATTGGCATAAAAGACATGGTCACAAGCACCACCAAGTTCTTTGCAAGTCATTGTTTTCATTTTTCCACCTCCGATTATATTATAGGAGGATTATTTTTATATTTCAAACTAATAGTGTATTTTTACAAATCTAATAATCCAAGTTCTTGGCTAATATCTTTTGTTAGCTTAGCTAGGATTCTTTTGTCTAGATTAGTATCATCAATGTAGTTTGAAATTATCATTTGGACAACCTCACTACGAGAATCAAATAAAGTATTTTGATACTCATTCCATAGTTCATCGACATATTCTTTGTTATATATTTTAGCTTTTGTTATCAATTCTTTTATATAATCCTTGTGGAAATTATATAATTCTTTAATCTTGAATAATTCCAAGTTCCCTTTAGCTTTTTCAAATATTTTTTCATCAGCTTCTGGTATTTTTATATAACTAATATTGAAATCAAGGGAATATCCTTGGTACACATCTGAAGATATTGGTTCTAATGTAAACTTAACAATATCTTCTATTCCACCTTCATAAGGGTTTAAGTGTGTATCATAACTCATCTCTTTAGTATTTTTGAAGCTAGAGTTACATACTTTACAACAAGGAACCAAATTAAATAACGAAACTGCAAGAAAAGGGTATTTTGATTTAGGTAAAAAATGGTCTAAATCTCCCCGAGTTTTTGCAGTATTATTATTTTCATAATAATAAGGGTGGATATAGCTCCTATTACAATATGGACAAGTTGTTATTCCCACCTCATAAACAAGGTGATACTTACTCCAAGTGCTAGGAAAGTGCTCAATATACTTGATATAAGAGAAATCTTTTTTGAGGTTACTAATATTTGATTTAATTATATCATTAACTTTTTTCTTAAGAGTTTCTTTATTATTAATTATTAATAACTCAGATAAATCGACTTTAGTCTTTGTTGATAAATCATTAATTAATCTGTTTTTTTTATCTTTATCTAAAGATATTCTTAAATCAAGCTTTGTTATTTTATCAATAAAATCATTACAAGAATCATAGAATATATGATTTTTTAATAAAAATTTGAAACTGTCATCAAGTTTATTCTCATAATCAAAAAGTGAAGAAAAAAATGGAATAAGAACTCTATCTTTTTCTTTTTTTTTCTGTTCATCTAATATTTTTTTTCTAAGGCTAGGAAATAAATTGTCAACTTCATCTATAATGTTCATTAAGGATTTTTCTCTTAATCGATAATTGTCTTCTTGGATTTTTCCTATGATTAAATAATATAGGTTAGTCCCTTTAAGGTTGGTGTCACTTTGGATGTTTAATATTTTATTGTTTGTAATATCTGTAAAGAGGTAGTTAAAAAATTTATTTAAATCAACAAGGTGATTATTTATGTTAGTGAACTGTTCACTACTAATTTTTTTATTATCAATTTCTTTTTTGACATTAAGAATATTGGGCAAACAAGATTTTTTAAACCAGTTCCAATGCTTATCTTGTAAATCTTTAATTTTTTCATCTGAAAGTTTGATTTTAATCATTAGAGTCACCTTGGTTTTTCTTCATTTTTTCTAGTTTTTCCAGCCTCTTTTTCAATTGTTCAATTTCACTATTAACATCAGATAAATTAATTATATTTTTTTCATTTAGTAGTTGTGTTAGTTTTCTTTTTATTATTGATTCACCAACTAAATTAATAATAGTTTTGACATATTCTCTATCTTTTTCATTAAAATCTTTTTTATATAGTCGTTCAAGGGCTTCGTCAATTTTAGATTTTGCAAAAGCTCCAGTTGTAGATTCCATAAAGAAGCTATCTGAAAGTAGAGTATGGATATTGGCACCAAATGTTTCTTTCATATTGGATGAAGCTTTTACCTTACTATTTCCATTTTCATCTTTTTTTAAAAAAATGATATTTTCTTTCGGTAGGTCAGCTACAAAAAATGGTGAATGTGATGTAGTAATAATATGAATATTGAAATCCCCACTAAATAAGGTGTTTATGAATTCAATTAAATATTTAAGAAATTTTCTCTGCCATTCAGGGTGTAAAAAAATATCAGGTTCGTCTAATAAGAAAACAAAAGAGTTGGACACATTTTTATCAGTACTTTTATATTTGTATTTATCTTTTTTAGAATTGATTCTAGAAAACACTTTCAAAAGGGATAATTCTCCTGATGAAAGAAGAATATCATATCCTAAATTGAAAATTTGAAAGGATTGATATCTAGGGAATATAGCAATAACTATATTCATAATATCTTCAAATTTTTTAAAATCTTCGGTGGATGTAATTTCGAGAGTTACAGTTCCTTTTTCAACTTTATCAAAAATTATGTTCTTCAATTCTTCAATTTCACTTAAAATACCGATTTCATTCTTTATACTTTTAGCTTGTTGAATAATATCATTTTCACTATTGATATCAAATAAATCATTTAGTAAAGGACTATAATCTTCTCGAAGCTTTGATAGTGTTATATTTTCATTATTAATGTAGTTATTTAATGAATTTAATTTATCTAAATACTCTATATTTCCTGTTTTTAGTTTTTCGAAGATATTTAATATTAAACCTTCTGATTCTCCACTTAAATCAAGGTCAAAATTTAAGTGGAACCCAGATGTGAAGTGGATTGAATCTTGACTTTTTGAATAATTACTATTTTTTACAAGATATGAAAAAAGCAGTAATAAGCTTAATTTTAGCTTGTACTTCAAATCATTATCGATAGAAGTTTTTTCCCAACTTTTATACAGATTTAAAATATTTTTGAAAAAATGATTAATTTCAGATAATTTTCCAGAAATTTCATCATTAAATTGTGAGATTAGTTGGGTATCCAATAAATCTGAATTTAAATCTAAGAAAATTTTGCTAGGTAATTTAAAAATATTGAATGAATTATAGTAATCTTTAAAAAATTGAACTAAAGATAAAGTATTTGTTTTAAAAAAATCGTTTAGGCTACTTTGATTTTGTCTTGTTAAAAAATTGGAAGAAAGATTTAAATAATTATCAGAATTAATCTTTTCTGAAAGCCTGTATTGAAAATCAATTGTATCAGAATAAAAAAGAAACTTTAAGTTGATAAAACTACCTAATTTATCTTTAATGGAATCTACTGTATATTTAAAATCATTACTTTTATTTTGAGTGTGTTCAAAAGGCTTGATTTCTTCAATTTCACTTTCAAAGTCTATTTTAATTGACTTATTTGTATCTGTTTTTAAACAGTAAAAAACTTTTGTTGAGTTTGAATTTGAATATATAACTACAAAATAGCATTTTTCTAGTTCTTCATCTGTCCACAGATAAGAGGTTCTATTTATTTTAGCTAAAAAATCAAAAAAGCTTGATTTGCCTGTTCCATTTTCCCCAATAATTGCAGTAACATTTTTTACTTTTTCTCCAAAAAAATTAGGTGTAAGAATTTGGATTTTTTCTTTCCTTGTAACTATTCTAGTTTCATAATCAAAATTATAAATATACTTATTACCAAAGTTAAAACCTTGTTTTTCGATATTATTGTGTTTATATATCCATAAATATTCGAGCATAAAGCCTCCTTGTTAGTTGATTACATTACTATAAGTATACTGAATTACCATTTTCAAATCAACATAATAGTATTATTATAATTTAAATTTATAGATTAACTTATTTAATTATGTAAAATAAGAAAAATCAAAGTTAACTATCTTCTACCCCC
>CAZHXU010000271.1:0-3812 GCA_964536535.1 uncultured Fusobacteriaceae bacterium | reverse complement strand
TCCCCCACCTTCACCTTTTTGCCCACAGGCGGTAAAGACCGTTATTATTAATATTAATATGAAAAATTTTCCCCAGTTTTTCATTTGTTATCCTCCTTAGATTCCATGAATTTCTAAATAGAGTATCGGCAAGTTTTATAGAAAACTTATCCTTTTTTAATAAAAATTAATTTTTATTAATATTAAAGTATTTATGAGGTTTAAGTTTGTTATCTTCTACTCTCCCTATCCCCCAGAATATATGGTTTATATAAATTTTTACATATGCTTCTTCATGAACGAATGGAACTTTATTTCCATTTTCAAGTAATTTAATATCTTTTTCATCAGAAATATTTACTTTTTCATAATCAAAAGTATCTTCTACACTTTTAAGAAATGGAAGTATTCCTGCTTCTGTATATTTTTCTATTTGATCAAGTGTATAACTCTCATTTATATTATACTCCCCAACAGCCCTTCTTTGTAATTCACTCATAGTTGCAAAAGTCCCAAGCTCTCTACCAATATCATCAATAAGAGTTCTAATATATGTTCCTTTAGAAACTTTACATTCAATTATTGCTTCTGTTCCTGCAAAATGATGAAGTTTTATGTAATCAATCGTCACTGGTCTAGCTTTTCTTTCTATTTCTTTTCCTTCTCTAGCTAGTTCATACAGTTTTTTTCCATCAACTTTTAGAGCACTATACATAGGTGGTACTTGATTAATATTCCCAACAAATTTTTCCATAGCTTTTTCAAAGTCTTCTTTACTAACTTCTTTTTTTTCACTCTCTTCTGTAATAGTCCCAGTAATATCAAGTGTATCTGTAGCAAAACCAAGTTGTAATTTTGCTAGATATATTTTTTCTTTTCCTTCTATGATACTAGCCAGCTTTGTAACAGGTCCAACACACATAACAAGTACACCAGTAGCAAGAGGGTCAAGAGTACCTGTATGACCTATCTTTCTTGTTTTAAGTATTTTACGTAACCTTCTGATAACATCAAAACTAGTAATGTCTTTATCTTTGTTTATATTAATTATACCTTCCATAATTATCCTTTCATAATCCTTAATTTTACTGTTAATTTTAGCATATATATCCTATCCAGTAAAGAGGAGAGAAATATAAATAAATAGAATTTGCATAAACTTTAACAAAAATAGTACAATAATAAGGTAGAAGAGTTATAATTAGGAGGGGTCATGAAGAAATTAATATTATTGCTAACATTAGTAATCTCATATACTACCTTTGCAGATACTGTAGAATTTAGCTTTGATTGGAATAATAGTACAGAATATACAATGAAAAATGGATTCTCATTAAAAAAACAAGATGATGATTTTTCGTATACTATAGAAGCTTATGGAAAAGAAAGTCAAGGTGCTGCAATAGGTTGGGGAACATCTTTTTCAAGAATATATCTTGGTGGACTAAATAAGGGAGAAGTTAACCTAACACCACTTTATATGACTACTAAATACTATCTAAATAGAGATACAGAAGTAAAAGTATTTTTGAAAGTACATGGTGGAGGTTATTTAAATCAAGGGATTTTTGGGAAAACAGAAATAAGTGGAATTAGAAGTGTAGATATAGATAATGGTTGGTATTATGGAGCTGGTGGTGGATTTGAATTCAAAGGCTTTATAGTTCAAGCTATGTACAAACAATATATAGGAGATGCAACAGTAGATGGACTTGAAACAAAGTTTGATTATTATACAACATCTATTACACTTGCATATGCAGTTGAGATGTAGGTATAAATTATTGTGTAGAAAAAATGTTTTATAATTAAAATTAAAAATTTCAAAAAATTGAAGATAAAGGACTGATTTTATAAAAAATTAGTCTTTTTTTTTGAAAATTTTGAAGTAATGAAAAAATTATATTTGTTAAGTTTGACCTTCTAAATTATTTGGGATTTATAAAAATTATAAATAAATAAAAAAAGACCATTGGTCTTTTTTTAGGGGGATGATGATGTTATAAAATTAGAATATCTATTATTCCATCTAATTAAAAGGATTGATGAGATCCTAAAGACTAAAAAGAGATAGATGAAATAATATAAATTCCAATTTAGGGGGTGAGAGTAAGGGGGACTTACTCTCTTATTAGGATGTTACAATGAAAAAATTATTGTTATTAGCTTCAAAGGTTTTTTGTTCCTTTGACACTATAATTTTATAATAAATTAGATAATATAACAATTTGTAAAGAAATTGATGTTTCTTTCATGTATAATAAAGAAATAAAGCTAAAGAAACATAAAATTATTTAATGCTAAAAAATATTTTTTAAAATATAGTTATATTTTATTTGTTAAATAATACAGGAATTAAGACTTCATTTATATATTCTTCTTCATAAGAACTTCCCCGCAAATCAACTAGTGGATTAAAGAGAATAATAAGATTTATAAACCTAAAGATTTAAATTATAAGCGTGACATAAAAAAAGGAGGAATATTATGGCAAATTATATTTATATAGCAACATCATTAGATGGGTATATTGCAAGTGAAGATGGAGGTATAGATTGGCTTAATGAATTTCCTAATCCTACCAATAGTGATTATGGTTTTGGTGAATTTATGGAAAGGGTTGATGGGCTTGTTATGGGCAGAAAAACATATGAAAAAGTTTTGTCTTTTGGACAATGGCCATATACTAAAAAAGTTTTTGTTCTAAGTAATAAACTGAAAGAGATACCAGAAGAATTATCTGATAAAGTAGAGATTATAAATGGAGAGATTAATGAAGTAGTAACAACTCTTCATAATAGAGCTTATAAAAATTTGTATATAGATGGTGGAAAAACTATACAAAGTTTTTTAGAGTTAGGGTTAATAGATGAGATGATAATTACTCGCATACCGATATTGTTAGGAGGAGGAATACCTCTTTTTGCCAAGTTAGATAAAGCAATTAAGTTTGACCAAGTTAAAACAGAAGTATTAGATGATTTTTTAGTAAAGAGTACGTATATAATCAATAAAAAATAGTTTTATAAAGATTTAGTATATAACAATTTTACACCTTTAACTTAACAAATTTAGAAAATATAAATAGATAGAAAAGTAAAAAATTAAACCCTCTTTGATACTGGCTAATATAAAGTGATTATTAAAGGGGTTATTTTTATATTGAGTTATATAAGAGTATAAAAAGTTAAACAAATAAAAAAAAGACCATTGGTCTTTTTTTTAAGGGGGATGATGATGTTATAAAATTAGAATATCTATTATTCCATCTAATTAAAAGGATTGATGAGATCCTAAAGACTAAAAAGAGATAGATGAAATAATATAAATTCCAATTTAGGGGGTGAGAGTAAGGGGGACTTACTCTCTTATTAGGATGTTACAATGAAAAAATTATTGTTATTAGCTTCAAAGGTTTTTTGTTCCTTTGACACTATAATTTTATAATAAATTAGATAATATAACAATTTGTAAAGAATTTGATATAAACTTTGCATAAAATAGGGAATTTAGAATAAAAAAGATAAAATTATTTAATGTATCAAAAAAAATATTAAAATAGAATAAATCAAACTTTATAAAATATTATTAATTTTGTATTCATTAGTGATTATGAGTATAAATTATTGTTGAAAAGTTATTAGAGACATTAGTTATAAAAAATAGATTTTTTTAATTCTTTTAAGGAGATAATTTAAATAAAGTTTATTTGATTAAATTCTATTTTTATAAAAACGTTTAAATTACAAAAAAAGGACTAATTTTATATAAAATTAATCCCTTGTGTTTATCTCTAAAATTTTTTTCTACTAATTAAAATCTATAACTAAGTC
>CAZHXU010000270.1:0-3823 GCA_964536535.1 uncultured Fusobacteriaceae bacterium | reverse complement strand
TTTGTAACCATTTCAATTTTGATTGTACTACTTTGGTATAGTTTTGTCAACCACTTATAGGAATTTTTATGAAAAATATTGTCCCTTCACCTTCAACACTTTCAAAATCAATGGTTCCGTCATGAGCTTCAATTATACGTTTAGCACTTGCTAGTCCAAAACCAGTTCCATTATGTTTGTCAAAAGTTTTTCCTGCTTTAAATATATCTTTTTTATACTTTTCTTTTATCCCTTTTCCATTGTCTTTTACTTCTACCCTCAGCATCTTCCCACTTTTATATATTTTTATATCTATTTCGCCCTCTTCTTTATCTATAGCTTCAGATGCATTTTTAAGTAAATTCCAAATAACATTATGTATCTTAATTTTATCTATATAGACAAGAGTTTTACCTCTTATATCTATATGAGTTTCTTCATCAAGGTCTAACAATCGTACAATTTCAAAAACTATCTCTCTTATGTCTTCCCATGATTTTTCCAAAAATATTTCATCTTCACCACTAGTAAGACCAAGTATATCTTCAAGCATAGTTCTAATACGCTCTATAGCCCCTTCCATCTTGTTTGTTATTTCATCTTGACCCTTCTTAAGCTTCAAGAGCTCAACATAGCCTATAAGCCCTGTCAGCGGGTTTTTGAGATCATGTACTATAGTTGATACCGATTGACCTATAAGAGATAGTTTTTTCAAATCTCTAATACGTTTTCTCTCGTATTTCCTAATATTTTCTATATCTCTAAAACTAAATATAATATATTTTTCTCCTTCATATTCAAAAGGATATATATTTTGTATTATACTAATTTTTTTATTTAAACCTTCAATATTTATGTGTAAATATCCTTCTTTATTATAAATAGGTACTTTTTTTTCTTTTACTTCTCCTATTATATTTTGAAGGAAACAATGACTACAAATATTTGCTAATCTACACTTTTCTTCCATTAAAGTAACATCACATACACGTCCACTACCTTTAATCGTAGAAAAACTAATATTTGGATTTTGTTCTAAAAACTTCCTCATCCTGTTATTAAGAGCTTTTAACTTACCTTGTTCATTAAAGATAAATATCATTTCTGGCATAGACTCAATAAGCGCTTTTAATAAAGGACTTTTTTCCATTTCATCATCAATAAGTTTTTCTAGTTTCATCTTCACCTCCAAAAAAAGAAGCCTTAAAAAAGGCTTCTAGATTAGTTCTTTGATTTAAAGTTATTTATAAGAAGCATTATATCGTCTATCAATTCATCTGGATAACCAAATCCAAATTTCTTCTTAGCATTTCCTACCATTTCATATATAGACTTTTTAACTTCTGCACTCATTTCATCATAACTTTTTAGTTTTTCACTTGCATCATTATGATCTTTTTCTACATTTTTAAGTCTATTTTCTTTATCACTTAGATTTTTACTTAATTCTTTTATTCTATTTTCTAAGTTACTAATGCTTTCACTTTTTTCCTTTAAAATAACATTTAATTTTTGATTTTGCTTTAAAGTTTTATCATTTTCACCTACAGCATCTTCCATTTTTTTAGATAAAAGTTCCTTTTCTTTTTCAAGTTCGTCTCTTATACCTTTAATGCTATCCATCCTAGTTTCAAGTAGATTGTGTTTATCATTCAGTTCCACAAATCTTCTTCTAAGTTCTGTAGCTGGAATATGTTGCGGATTATTTCTTTCTCTTTCAGCTTCACCAAGTTTAAATGTTTTAAACTTTTTACTATTTAGAATTTTAACAAATGTTTCTAAATAATTTCCTGCTTTACTTACTGCGTCATTTTTATCTATTCTATTGTTTACTCTGCTTTTACAGAATGGATATACTATATTTTTTCTATTTTTTACCATAGTTTCTTCTGTCATGATTTCATTGTTGTCATCATCATTGAATAAAGAAACTCTTCTATGTATAGCACATAATCCAAAGTGCATAGCGTAGATAAAGTATATATAGTTGTAATTTAATAGTTTTAATATTTTTCTTGTTCCTTTAACTGAATATGTTAATAAGAATGTTATGTATTTAGCATATTCTAAGAAACTTTTCTTTTGTATATCTTCTTTTCTAACTTCTTTTGATAAAGCAAGATAATCTTCTGGATTAAATACAAAACTATCTATTTCTTTTTTATCTATATCTTTTTCATAGAATTCTTCTATTTGAGCACAAAGAGGTGCCAAATCAACCCACATATTTTTAAAGAATGGTACACTATCAAGTTCACTTAACATTTCAGAAAACTCTATTTCAGCTAATTTTTGATCAGCTTCATCTGTTCCACCCCAGAATAATAGATAGAAGAATATTGCTCCTATTCCATAAATATCAGTTGCAAATGACCATTGTCTAAGTTCTTTAGTTCTTGGAATAGACATCCAAGTTCCACTTTCTATTTCTTCTTTAGCAGAAGTAATTATTTTTCCGTGGAATATTTTCCAGTATTCTCTACTACACAACAATACTCTATTTCCATGAGCATCCATTGATACGTCTTCTATTTGAAAAATATATTCTCTTACTTGTATTTTATCTCCAGGTATTAATAATGCTGGGTCATATGTTGGTTTCCCTTCTTTTATAGATGGGAATTCAAAAGTTCTTAGTCCTTCTATTATCTCTTCTTTTATATGTTCACCATCTAAAAGGTCTGATCTCCAACCAAGTAAGATTCTTACATTGTCTTTTTCTTCACTTAAAAATACTGCTGTATCTGCATTTTCTTTTTCTATATCAGCTCTTCTTTCAGGAGCATAAAATGGACTTATACGTTCTTTACTAAGTGTAGGTCCAAGAATTTTATCGTGGTTTCCTTTATCTACTTTATGATCTTTATCTATACCAAAATCATGCCTATTAAAACTTCCATAATCTATAAGTTTATAGTTTAATGGATTATCTGAGCTACCAATATGCATTATATTTGCTGGTCTAATATCCGAATGTATTACATTTCTATGATGTAATGAGTTTAGACCACTTAATAGAGTTTTTGTAACTTGTAGGTACTCTAATAAATTCCAACCTTCATTTTTTCTATTAATTATAACTTCACTTAGTGTGCTATTTCCCCATTCATAAACTATAGATGGTAAACCTACATACCAAAGTTTTTCAACAGGTCCTTGCTCTTTTAAAAAGTCTATAATATCTATATATGCAACTTTTTTCCTATTATCTCTTGGTTCGTATAATACTATAGTTTTTTTCCAAGGAGAACCATTTTCTATTGCATTTTCACTTAATTTATTAAAATCTTCAGTATTTTTTATTGGTAATTCAACTCTTTCAATACTTTCAGGATAAACACTTATTTCACCATTTTCTTGTGTTTTTAATCCAACAAATCTTGGCATTTTCCCTTTATTATATTGAACAGCTATAATTTGACCATTTTGTACTCTAGCTTCTTCGTAGATAGAGTTACTACTTTGAATAGGAGCTTGAATAATCTTGTCTTTTAATAATGCTCCACGTAATAATCCATCTCTACCTATTTCATCTTGCGTAGTAAAAATTTCATTTACATTTCTTTCTTCTTCATTTAGAAGTTCACAAATATAAGAATTTTCTTTTAAAGTATCAGCTAATAATCTAGGTATTTTTAAGGCATATACTCCGCCTTTATCATTTCTCAATTGAACTACAACACCAAGTGCACCTTCATAACAAAGTCCGACACAGTATCCTTGGCTATCTACAGGAATATACCATTTTTCATCGATATAGAGTTTGTAGATTGGTTGCTCACCAATTTGATTCATATTTTTTTCCTCCAAATCTTATCACCTCTTGTAATTTTTCAAAAAAAGA
>CAZHXU010000269.1:0-3840 GCA_964536535.1 uncultured Fusobacteriaceae bacterium | reverse complement strand
AGAAATGTTATTGCTGGTTCTATGGCAAAAAGACTTGGAATAGAAGAAGGAACTTTAGCTCCTAATACTATTTTTGAAATTTGCTATAAAAATGATGCTTATGGAGATCCTCTTATAAATGATCATCATGCAGTAGCACTTGGTGCATGTACGTATGAAGAATTATCAGAAATATATGAAACTACAGGTAAAATAAATGAGTTATTGAAAAATCTATTTGATAAAGAAGGAATTACTCTTGTAGATTTTAAAATAGAATTTGGAAAAAATGAAGCTGGAGAAATTAAACTTGCAGATGAGATTACACCAGATACTTGTAGATTATGGGATAAAGTTACAGGAGAGAAACTTGATAAAGATAGATTTAGAAGAGACCTTGGAAGTATAGAAGAAGCTTATATAGAAATATTAAAGAGACTGGAGGACTAAAATGAAGTGTCAAGTTCTTAGAGAAGTGGATAAAATGGAAGAAGAGTGTGGAGTATACGGAATATATTCTGTACAAGAAAAAGAAGTATCAACTCTTATGTATTACGGATTGTATGCACTTCAACATAGAGGTCAAGAAAGTTCTGGTATGAGTGTAAGTAGAGTTGGAAAGATAAAAACATACAAAGACATGGGAACTACACCTAATGTTTTTACAGATAAAGTTTTGGCTGATTTAAAAGGAAATGCAGGAATAGGTCATGTTAGATACTCTACTTGTGGAGATTCATGTAGTAATAACGCACAACCTATGACAAACCATACTAAACTTGGTGATATATCAGTTGCTCATAATGGTACTTTAGTAAATAGTCATGCATTAAAAGATTTATTAGAAGAAACTGGTGCAACATTTAATACTACTAATGATTCAGAAGTAGTATTAAAACTTATATCAAGAAAAGCTGGGCATGGTCTTGAGAAAGCTATAGTTGATACAGTTAACTTAATTCAAGGAGCTTATGCTTTAGTAATGTTAGTCGATAACAAACTAATAGGAGTAAGAGATCCATTTGGAATTAGACCACTTTGTATAGGTCAAATGGATGACGGAACATATATACTTAGTTCTGAAAGTTGTGGAATTGATGCTATTGGTGGAACTTTTATTAGAGACATTAAGCCAGGAGAAATGGTTATAATAGATGAAAGTGGAATCAAATCTATTCAATATGCTGAAAATACAAATGAAGCACCATGTTCATTTGAATATATATATTTTGCGAGACCAGATAGTAGAATAGATGGTATTAGTGTTTACGAATCAAGATATAGAAGTGGGAAGAAGCTGTATGAGCAGCAGCCAGTAGAAGCAGATATAGTTATTGGAGTACCAGATAGTGGTATACCAGCTGCTATAGGATATGCAGAAGCAAGTGGGATTCCATATGGAATAGGATTTATTAAAAATAAATACGTTGCTAGAACATTTATTGCTCCTACACAAGAACTTAGAGAAAAAGCTGTAAATGTAAAACTTAATGTTATCAAAGAAAATATTGAAGGAAAAAGAGTTGTTGTAATAGATGATTCTGTTGTAAGAGGGACAACAAGTAAAAGATTAGTAGATTTACTTAAGAATGCTGGAGCAAAAGAAGTACACTTTAGAAGTGCATCACCTGCAGTTAAGTTCCCTTGTTACTTTGGAATAGATACTGCTCATAGAAGTGAACTTATTGCAAGTAAGATGAGTGTAAAAGAAGTATGTGAAATGATTGGAGCAGATAGTTTAGGATTCTTAAGTGTAGAAAATCTTGTAGACACACTAGAGAATAGAAAATATTGTTTAGGATGTTTTAATGGGAAATATCCTGTGTATGCACCAATGGGGAACGACTAGTTAGTTAATAATTAATATGTAATAATTAATAGTTATTTTGAATTATTCTCTATTCATTATTAATTATTAATTACTTTACGGGTTTAGGTATAAAACTATTTAATATAAAGGAGCAAAAATGATATCGTATAAAGATGCTGGAGTTAATAAAGAAGAAGGTTATAAAGCAGTAGACAAGATTAAAGACGCTGCAAAAGCTACACATTCACCAAATGTATTAACAGGACTTGGAAGTTTTGGTGCAATGTATCAATTAGGTAACTATAAAAACCCTGTTTTAGTAAGTGGAACAGATGGGGTAGGAACAAAATTAGAAGTTGCTTTTAAAAGTAAAAAATATGATACTGTTGGACAAGATTGTTTTGCTATGTGTGCTAATGACATATTATGTCATGGTGCAAAACCATTATTTTTCCTTGACTATTTAGCTTGTGGAAAGTTAGATTCAGATGTAAGTAGCGAATTAGTAATTGGAATGGCTAATGCTTGTAAAGATTCTGATTGTGCTCTTATAGGTGGAGAAACAGCAGAAATGCCAGGATTCTATAAAGATGGAGATTATGACATGGCAGGATTCTGTGTTGGAGTAGTTGAAAGAGATGAAATGATAACTGGAGAAGAAATTAGTGAAGATGATGTTATTATTGCTATTCCAAGTAGTGGACTTCATTCTAATGGATTTTCATTAGTTAGAAAATTAGTAACAGATTATAATGAAGAATTTAATGGAAAACCAATCTATGAAGAACTTTTAAAACCAACAAAATTATACGTTAAAGCTATAAATGAATTATTAACAAAAGTAAAAGTACATGGACTTGCTCATATTACAGGTGGAGGACTTGAGGAGAATGTTCCTAGAATAATGCCAGAAGGTCTTTGTGCAAATATCAATAAAGATGCTATAAGAGTACCAGAAATATTTAATTACCTTCAAAATAAAGGGGTAAATGAAGAAGAAATGTATGGAACATTTAATATGGGGGTTGGATTCATTGTTGTAGGTAAAAAAGCAGATGAAAAATCAATTTTAGATGTATTAAATGGTTTGGGAGAAGAAGCTTATACTATTGGTCATGTTTCGAAGGGAGACGCTAAAATATGCCTAAAATAGTGGTACTTATATCTGGTGGTGGGAGTAACCTTCAGAGTATAATAGACAAAGTTGAAAACAAGGAACTTGATTTGACTATCACTAGGGTTATAGCAGACAGAGAAGCAACAGGTCTTAATAGAGCTGAAAAACATGGAATTGAAGGATTTATGGTAGATAAAAAAATCCATAAAAAAAACCTTAGTTTAGAAATTGATAAACTTATTCCAGAAGATACTGATCTTATAGTATTAGCAGGATATTTATCTATTATTAGTAAAGAATTTACTGAAAAATGGAATGGGAAAATAATAAATATTCACCCTTCACTTTTACCAAAATATGGTGGAAAAGGGATGTACGGAATTAATGTACATAAAGCTGTTATAGAAAATAAAGAATCTGAAAGCGGATGTACTGTTCATTATGTAAATGCAGGAATAGATACAGGAGCAACAATTGCTGTTGCAAAAGTACCAGTATTTGATACTGACAGCGCCGAAGATTTGCAGGGAAGAGTGTTGAAAGAAGAACACAGACTTCTACCTGAGTGTATAAAAAAAGTATTAAATATTTAATAATAAAGTTTGAAATTATCTTAAAGATTTTTTAACTTTATTAAAACGGTTAGTTCTAAAAGGACTAATCGTTTTTTAATTTTATAAAGGTAAATGCATGTTACATTATAGAATAACGCTTTGAGGCTATATTTTTATATTATTCTTTTAAGAATAGTTTTAACTATTAGATTAAGTATTCTTTCCATAAAAAAACCTCCCTAGTTAAGATTGAATTATACTCAAATATAACTAGAAAGGTAAGAAAAAATTTGGAAGAACTTTCTTTGAAATCTATAGTAGTAAAAAAATCTTAATAGTAAATTTTTTACTTTTAATTCCAAATTATGTTACAAATTATT
>CAZHXU010000268.1:0-3848 GCA_964536535.1 uncultured Fusobacteriaceae bacterium | reverse complement strand
TGAGAAAATTTATTTTTTACCTCCTACGTTCTACATTCTAAAAGTTTACATTCCACTATGGTTAGATAAAAATTCTATATTCATTCAATCACCCTAGTGTTTCTTGGCTATTTACATTCCAATATGGTTAGATAAAAATATAGAGAAAAATTCTGGGCTAAACATAAGGAAGTAAATTTACATTCCAATATGGTTAGATAAAAATATAATTTTTATATTCATTTACAACATTATCACCTACATTTACATTCCAATATGGTTAGATAAAAATTTGAGTCAGCTGGACAATACTCTGTTCAAAAAATTAATTTACATTCCAATATGGTTAGATAAAAATCCTTGTCCTAGCTGTGGAGAGAGACAACCTTACACTATTTACATTCCAATATGGTTAGATAAAAATATTCTTCATAAAAATCTACTGCCATCATATCTTCAGATTTACATTCCAATATGGTTAGATAAAAATGCATTTCTAAATTCTGATATTGTTTTAGGCTCTGCATTTACATTCCAATATGGTTAGATAAAAATTTAAAACTAACTGAGATATAAGGGAGAAAGAATAAATTTACATTCCAATATGGTTAGATAAAAATGATTAAGTTTTGGATAGGATATATAAAACTATACAAATTTACATTCCAATATGGTTAGATAAAAATTTAAAGGATCCAAAAGAGGTATAATCTACTTGGGGTATTTACATTCCAATATGGTTAGATAAAAATAGTACCTACAGGTACAGAAAATAATCCTTATTTCTAATTTACATTCCAATATGGTTAGATAAAAATTAATAAAAAAGGATTTAGAAGTGAAAAAATAACAAAATTTACATTCCAATATGGTTAGATAAAAATTAATTGGGTAAAAAAATCTACAAGTACGGTTTTCTTATTTACATTCCAATATGGTTAGATAAAAATAGGTAGCAGTTTTCGACTAGATTTATCAAGGGATAAATATAGCATTTCTGTCGACCTCACTAATTTATACCATTTTCTCCTGTCAAAATCAAGTGAAGAATATATACAACCTATAGTTTTTATAGATTTATCAGTGATTAGAAAGAATCTGTCGACCCCTAGGGGTTTTTGCACTACTGGAGGTCGACAGAAAATTATCTCTATAGAATAGTTATCATTTATAAAAAAAATAATCTCTCAAAGTCCAGTTATAATTAGAATTTTGGAAGACAAAAAAATAACTTACGAAAATTTTGTTGACAAGACAAGCTTATGACTATATAATTAATTCAAAATATTATGAAAAGGAGTATTGCCATGAGAAGTGTAAGACAAAATTGGTGGTGGACAACTGAATATTCAAAGCAATCTAATAGACAGCTTACCTTCCAAATTTGTGAACTCAGGTAGTATCTATTTCTTTTTGTATTAGAAAATTGCTATTTAAGTCTGTTCTTTGGAACAGGCTTTTTTTTATAAGTATAAATAAGTGTATGAACAAAATCATACAATAAGGGGGATAAATGGAAAAGTTAAAGGTTTATTTTGAAGAACATATTGCAGATACAGAAACACCAATTACTATCTATAAAAAATATGTTGGTGAAGACATAGGATTTTTACTTGAAAGCAAAGATAATGTCAAAGGGAGATACTCGTTTATAAGTAAAAATCCCTATGGAAATCTAAAATTTCAAAATGGGAAAGTCCTTCGTGATGAAGTTTTGGTAGAAACAGAATCATTTATGAACTATCTTGAAGGGGAGCTTGATGGGGTAGAAGTGGAAAATCCAAATAAACTACCTTTTGTAGGTGGAGCATTTGGAACTATTGCTTATGACATCATAAGAGAGTTTGAACACCTGCCAAATGTTAATCCCGACGAGCTTGAGATACCTGATTCAGAGTTATTTCTTGTAAGAGAAGGGATAATTATAGATCATTTTCATGAAAAAATAATCTTTATTGTTGTAGATAAAAAAGAAAATGAAAGTGCTGCCAAAGTTAGACTAGAAGAGATAAAAGACAGTATCTATAAAAAAGAAAGTAATTTGCAAAGGGCAAAAAAGATAGAAGAAGGGAAAAAAGCCCAGTCAAATACAAGTAAAGAAGAGTATGTTGAGATGGTTAAAAAAGCTCAAAATTATATAAAAGAGGGAGATATATTCCAAGTAGTATTATCACAAAGATGGCAACTTGATTCAGACCTAAATCCATTTGAAGTATATAGGGTTCTAAGGTCAATAAACCCATCACCATATCTATTCTACTTTAATTTTGGAAGTTATAAAGTAGCAGGAAGTTCTCCAGAACTACTGGTAGAACTGCGTAACAACAAAGTAACAAATTGTCCAATTGCAGGTACAAGACCAAGGGGAAAAACAGAAGAAGAAGACAAAAACCTTGCTGAAAACTTGTTAGCTGATGAAAAAGAAAGGGCAGAACACGTAATGCTTGTTGACCTTGCACGTAATGATATGGGAAGGATAGCAAAAGTAGGAAGTGTAGAAGTAACAGATTTTATGTCGGTACACAACTATTCTCACGTAATGCATATAGTGAGCCAAGTAGAAGGGGTAAAAGAAGAAGAGAAAAAACCTTTTGAAGTCCTTGGAAGTTTTTTACCAGCAGGGACTCTAAGTGGAGCTCCAAAAATAAGAGCTATGGAGATTATTGATGAACTTGAAAAGGTAAAAAGAGGTCTTTATGGTGGAGCTGTAGGTTACTTTAGTTATGACGGCAATATGGATACTTGTATAGCAATTCGTACTATGGTTATAAAAGATGGAAAGATAAATATCCAAGCAGGTGGAGGAATAACAGCACATTCTATACCTGAGATGGAGTACCAAGAGTCAATAAATAAAGCAAAAGTTCTAATAGAAGCTTTGGGAGGTTCTTTATGATTTTACTTATAGATAACTATGATTCATTTACATATAATGTTTATCAATATTTGGCAAGTTTTGGACAAGAAGTAAAAGTTGTTAGAAACGACAAGATAGATATAGAAGGAATAAAAAGATTAAATCCACAAAAGATAGTTATTTCTCCAGGGCCCAAATCGCCAAAGGAAGCAGGTATATCGGTAGAAGTAATAGAAAAATTACACAAAGATTACCCTATACTTGGCATATGTCTTGGGCATCAAAGTATAGCAGAAGCATTTGGGGGAGTAGTTGCTTATGCAAAAAAACTCTGTCATGGTGTAGACTCGGAGATAAAACACATAGGAGGAAGGTTGTTTGAAGGAATACCAGAATCTACGAGAGTAGCTAGGTATCATTCTCTAGCAATACTAGAAGGTACACTTCCAGCAGAGTTTATTATTAATGCAAAAACAGATGATGGAGAAATAATGGCAATAGAACATAGGGATTATCCTCTATTTGGACTACAGTTTCATCCAGAATCTATCTATACACCATACGGAATGAAGATTTTGGAAAATTTTGTAAATATTTAATTAAACAGTGGAAAAAATCTGAACCACGAATTGCACAGAAAACACAGATTATAGAAGAAAAGAAAAAAGCAACGAATGGTGCAAATTTAGCGAAAAGAAAAGAAGTTAAATGTAAGATAGAAAAAGACTTTAACCACGAATTACACAGAAAACACAGATTATATAGGAAAAGAAAAAAGCAATGAATGGTGCAAAATTAGCAAAAAGATAAAGAAGGTAAATATAAGATAGAAAAAGACTTTAACAACGAATTACACAGAAAACACAGATTATAGAAAAAAGAAAAAGCAATGAATGGTGCAAACTTAGTAAAAAGATAAAGAAGGTAAATATAAGATAGAAAAGAACTTTAATCACCAATTACACAGAAAACACAGATTATAGAAGAAAAGAAAAAAGCAACGAATGGTGCA
>CAZHXU010000267.1:0-3860 GCA_964536535.1 uncultured Fusobacteriaceae bacterium | reverse complement strand
CTACTTTAATAAATTCTCTCGCAATTTCTCTATCATCAAAATGTATCTTTTCTCTACCTATAATTTGATAATCTTCATGTCCTTTACCAGCTATGAGAATAATATCATCTTTTTCAGCTAATTCTATTGCTTTACCTATAGCTTCTTTTCTGTCTACTATTGTTATATAATCTATTCCTGTATCTTTTATACCTGCTTCTACATCACAAAGTATAGATACTGGATCTTCTGTTCTTGGATTATCACTAGTTATTATAACCAAGTCACTATAGTTACTTGCTTCTTTTGCCATAAGGGGTCTTTTTGTTTTATCCCTATCTCCACCAGCACCAAAAACAGTTATAAGTCTATTTTTTTTGATTTCTTTTAATGCTTTTGTTATATTCCGGATTCCATCTGGTGTATGTGCATAATCTACTACTACCATAAAGTCTTGACCTGCTTCTACACTCTCAAACCTTCCTGGAACAATATTTAACTCTTCTAGTTTGTCCATTAATCCTTCAAAATCATTATTTACTCTTAGTACTCCGCCTATAGCACCCATTATATTATAAAGGTTAAATAAACCCATTAATTTTACTTTTTTTTCTATCTTTTTATTATTATATGTAAGAGCAATAGTCATATCCTTAAGAGTATGATTTATTATTTCTCCCTTCAAACTAGCATCTTGACCATATGCTAATCCACCAAATTCATCATATAATCTTTTCCCACTTGGGTCATCTATATTATATACTCCATTACTTTTATCTTTTAATTTAGTAAATAATTTTCTTTTAGCCATAAAATATTTTTCCATATTTTCATGGTAATCAAGGTGATCTTGACTTAAGTTAGTAAATATAGCTACATCAAACGAAAGCATCTCTACCCTTCCCATTTCAAGTGCATGAGAACTTACTTCCATAATTAGATACTCTATATTTTTTTCTACAGTTAGTGCAAGTATCTTTACCAAATCAAGACTTTCTGGTGTTGTATTTGGTGCAGGAAACACTTCATCTCCTACTTTATATTCAACAGTACCAATTCTACTCACTCGTCCCAATAATGACTCTAATATATATGTTGTTGTTGTTTTCCCGTTAGTTCCTGTTATTCCTATTATTTTCACCTTTTTTTCAGGGTGCCCATAATAGTTTGCCGCAATAAGACCCATTACTTTTCTAGTATCTTCTACTAATACATAAGTAACTTCCTTATCTAATATAGTTACTTCTTTCGATACAACTATCATTTTTGCCCCAAGTTCTATTGCTTTCGGTATAAAATCGTGACCATCAACCAAACTACCTTCAAGTGCAAAAAATATGTTTCCTTCTTTTATTTTTCTCGAATCATATTCCATTCCAGTATAACTAATGTCTGCTCCCTTATTAAGGAGTTTATACTCAATCTGTTCAAACAATCTCTCCACTTTTTACCTCCATAAACAAGGGAATTTTACCCCTTATGCTATCATATTTTTTATTTATTTTCAAATAAATAAAATGTATAATTTCTATTTCAAAACATAGTGTAAATCAAATTTCAGAACACTACTTTTTTTACTCTAAAAAACTTCTTTTAATCTGTCCATACTCATAATATTTTTTCCACAATATTTAGTACTAAATACTTATTTTTCTTTATATTACAAATACTTTTTTATTTAGTTTAAAAGAGTATATCAATCTTTATTCTTTTATTTTCTCTTACTTTTGGTATTCTTTTGCAAAATCAAGAAATGTTTTTAATAAGTTAGAAAAGAATTTGTCTTTATGATGTACATACTTAAATTCTCTAGTTATATCAAATCTTGCTTTTTTCCCTATGAGAGTTCCTTTTTTTATCTCTTCTTCTACTGTAAGTTTTGATATACAACTTACTCCCATATCTTCTTCTACTATTTTTTTTATAGCTTCTGTATTTCCAAGAGTAAGAATATTTTTTATTTTATATCCTTCTTTTTTTAATTTATCCTCAAATATCTGCCTAGTTCCAGAACCAACTTCCCTTAGTATAAATTCTGCTTCTTCTATATCTTTTTTACTAAGTTTTTCCCTTTTACTCCAACTATGTTTTTTACTTCCAATAAATATAAGTTCATCTGTCCATATAAAATTACTCTCTAATTCATCAATATTCAAATCCCCTTCTACAAAAGCAATATCAATTTCATTATTGAGTAACATATTAGCTATATTTTCTGTATTCTCTATCTTTATATTTACACTTATAAGAGGATACTTTTCTTTAAAAGCTTTTATTAGTTGTGGCATAATATATATACCTATTGTAGTACTTGCCCCTATACGAAGATTACCTCCTTCAAGGTTTTTCCCTTCTTCTACTTTTTCTTCAAACTCCCCATATAGATTTAGTATTCTTCTTGCATAATTGCATAAAAGCTCTCCTTCATCTGTTAAATGAAGTTTTTTCCCTATTCTCTGCAATAGCTTTACTTCATACTCATCTTCTAGTTCTTTTATTATTTGACTAATAGCAGGTTGACTTATATGCATAGTTTTTGATGCACGTGTCATATTTTTTTCCTTTGCTACCTCAAGGAATATACTAAGTTTTCTCATAGTCATACTTTTTCCACCTTTATTTGAATCTCTATAATAGATGAATTTTCCTTACCAAAACTATCATCTACATGTACAATCTCAAACCCTTCACCATTTGGTACATATGAAAGTTTTTCAAGTTTTTCCCTTATTTTTTTATAATATACATAATTTTTCCTATAGTCATCTTCATATATGAGGCTAACATATGTGCCCTTTGGCAAAATACTTATTTTATTACTTTTAACATTACTTATATAAGACTTATCAAATATATATCCTACTTTATTATGATTCATATACACATCTTTATCAAATTCCACTTTTTCCAAAAAGAATGCACAAGCAGCATCAAATGTAAAAGTTTCTTCATGAAAGTGTTCCACTAACTCTCTTATTCCTACTTCTACTTCATCTTGATTATTAGCGTCTACTAACTCCTTTGAAATGTAGTACCTTTCTTTATACTCTTTTATCTCTATTTTATTAAAGTTCTCTTTATTACCAACCATATTAAGGATACTCAAGTTTTTTTCTATTCTCCTATTGATACTTTGCAGTTCAGAAAGTTCTTCTTCTACTCTTTTTTTACCTTCTGCCAGTTTTTCTTTTAACAATTCTACATTGTTAAAATCTATTACTTCTCTTATTTCATCTATGGAAAAATTAAGTTTTCTAAAATACTTAATTCTCTCCAGTTTCAAAAACTGATCTGCTGTATAGTATCTATAACGACTTTCAGTATTTATAAATTTTGGTTTAAATAGATCTATTTTATCATAGAATCTAAGAGTATCTATACTTACTTTATGCAATTTTGACATTTGACCAACTGTATATTTCTTCATATTCACCTCACCTAAATAGTATACAATAATTTTATGTAATTAATAAGTAGATAAAATTTTATTTTTTAGTTGTTTTTTGAAGGTTTCAAGTAATATATTAAAAGTGTAGATATATTAATTTTAATTTTTTTAAAATTTTTCATTGTTCTTCCACAGTCTGTATCCCCACAATACAGACACTCATTTATTTTTATTTTAAGAAAAGAGGTAAACTCCACATTTACCTCTTTTGTATTATATATTAGTTTTGTAATATATTTATTTTATCTAATTCACATAAAAAAATTTACATGTTGAGTTTATTATACAATTCAGGTATTATAATTATACATAAAAAAAAGAACTTATCTTTATTCATCGAAATATTATTTTTTTGGCGAAATCTCTTTTGTGATGAATAACGTTATTATAGAAACCTAATTATTGAAAAAGACCATTTGGTCTTTTTTATTTT
>CAZHXU010000266.1:0-3930 GCA_964536535.1 uncultured Fusobacteriaceae bacterium | reverse complement strand
TTCTCATTTCTATTCCTTTTTCAGCTAATTGCTTCTTTAATTCAGGTATCTCTACTTGTCCATAGTGGAATATGCTCGCTGCAAGTCCTGCATCTACACCTTCTACCTTAAAAACCTCTTCAAAATCCCCTATACATCCAGCTCCACCACTAGCAATTATAGGTATGCTTACTACTTCAGCTATAGCTTTTAGTAGCTCTATATCAAACCCTTCTTTTACTCCATCTGTATCCATAGAGTTAATAACCAGTTCTCCTGCTCCCAGTTCTTCACCTTTTTTAGCCCATTCTATAGCGTCCAATCCAGTATCTTCACGACCACCCTTTACGAATACTCTAAATTGACCATCTACTCTTTTGACATCTATAGATAATACTACACATTGGTTCCCAAACTTAAGACTAGCTTCTCTAATTAATTCAGGATTCCTTACAGCACTAGAGTTTACACTTACTTTGTCTGCTCCAGCTTTCAATACCCTGCTAAAATCTTCTACAGTACTAATGCCACCTCCAACTGTAAGTGGTATAAATACTTCATTTGCTACTCTTTCTACTACGTCGGTGAATAGTTTACGACCTTCTGCACTTGCAGTAATATCATAAAATACTAGTTCATCTGCTCCAAGCTCATTGTATTTTTTAGCCAAAACTACAGGTTCACTTATCTCTTTTATGTTCTGAAATTTTTGCCCTTTAACAACTATTCCATCTCTTACATCAAAGCAAGGAATGATTCTTTTGCTAATCATCCTTCCCACCTGCCATAGCTATTATCTCCTCTAGATCAAGTGCTCCTGCATAGATAGCTTTTCCTACTATTGCACCATATACATCTATCTTTAGTAGTTCCTCTATATCATACTTACGACTTACTCCACCACTAGCGATTATATCTATGTTATATTTATTAAGCTCTTTATATAGGTCAAGGTTAGTACCTTCCATCATTCCATCTTTGCTAATATCAGTAAATACTAGAGTTTTTAATCCGTATTCCTCTAGTTTTCCAACAAATTCTATAGCATCTACTCCACTATCTTCTATCCAGCCCCTAGTAGCTACACGTCCATCTTTCGCATCTACACTTACAGCTATCTTATCCCCATATCTGTCTATCATTTCCTTTAAAAACTCTTGATTTTCGACAGCTACAGTTCCAAGTATTACCCTATCTACTCCTAGGTCTATAAGTTTTTTTATTCTATCTTCATCTCTTATCCCTCCACCTACTTGTATAGGGATATTTATTGCTTCTCTTACATTTTTTATTACGTCAAAGTTCTTTTGTGACCCTTCTTTTGCTCCGTCAAGATCTACCATATGTAGAAACTTTGCCCCTTTAGCTTCAAAACTCTTTGCCATAGCTATAGGATTTTCACTAAATACTTCTACTTTATTATAATCTCCCTGTTCAAGACGGACACACTTTTCATCCTTAAGGTCTATTGCTGGAAATATTATCATCTATATCAACTCCCCAAATGCTTTTAATAAATTTAACCCTGTATTCCCACTCTTTTCTGGATGAAATTGCATACCATATACATTTCCATATTTTACTATTCCTGGTATCTCTATATCATACTCACTAGTAGCAATATATTCTGTCCCACCAGATTTTATATAATAAGAATGTACATAATAAACACTTTCACCTTCATTTATATACTTAAGTATCATATCTTCTTTTTTAAAGTTTAGTTTATTCCAACCCATATGTGGTACTTTCAAATTTTTAGTCAAATCTTCTCTTATAGGACTTATTTTACCCTTTATAAATCCAAGTCCTTCAAATTCTCCATGTTCATAACTTTTTTCATACAAAAGTTGTGCTCCTAAACATATTCCAAGCAGTGGTTTTCCTTCGGCTACAAAAGTTTTTATTGCAGGTATTAGCCCAGTTTTTTCTAGTGAATCTATAGCATCACCAAATGCTCCTACCCCAGGAAGAATAAGTCCATCTGCTTCTTTTATCTCATCTTCTACCCTACTCACTTTGTTTTGTATCCCTATTTTATCCAGTGCTGATTTGATAGAGTGAAGGTTACCTACACCATAATCTATAATAACTATCATTAAATTACTCCTTTCGTAGAAGGTATCTTTCCTTCCAATCTAGGATCTATTTGTGTAGCTTGATCCATTGCTCTAGCAAATCCCTTAAAGAATGATTCTGCTATATGGTGGTTGTTCTCACCATGGATTTGTTTGATGTGGAGGTTCATATTAGCAGCTCTAACAAAACCATAAAAGAACTCTTTTACTAATTCTGTTGCCATAGTCCCTAACATAGGACTAGTAAACTCTGCTTCAAAGTGTAAAAATACACGTCCACCCAAATCAACTGCTACTAATGCAAGAGTTTCATCCATAGGCAGATAAAAACTTCCATACCTATTTATACCTGCTTTATTCCCCCACGCTTCTGCAAATGCTTCTCCAAGTGCTATACCTACATCTTCTACTGTATGGTGTGCATCGATAAATGTATCTCCCTTGCAGACTACTTCTAGGTCAAACAACCCATGTTTTGCAAACAAATCTAGCATATGGTCAAAGAACCCAACACCAGTATCTATCTTTCTCTTTCCTGTTCCGTCTATATTAAGTTTTATACTTATATCTGTTTCATTTGTTTTTCTTACTACTTCTGCTTTTCTCATTTACAATCCCCCTTTGGTTAATTAGTAATTAGCATTTAGTAATTATTAGTTTTTGTAGGGGCAAAATCTATTTTTGCCCTTTTATTTTAACCAATTTTGCCTTGTTATTTTATTTTAAGGTGCAGACCTGTGTGTCTGCCTTATTCATTTTTTCCTTGTTTAATAATTATAACTTCTTCATAATATACTAAATTTAGAATTGGCATATCAAATGTTAAATACACTGCTTCTTCCCATTCATTAATTATATAGTTTGCAACAATTCCATCTCTGCTGATTGGTCTAGCTTCTATTAATTTTTTTGCTTCTTCAAAGTTATCTATAGAATCGTAAACTACCTCTTTAGTATCTAATTCGAAAATAATCTTTCTATTTTCATTTGATAATCTCTCATTAAAAAGTGTGCTAATTAATTTATCCAACCATAAATCTATTATCAATACTTCATCATATCCACCTATATTAAGTGATATTCCATAAACTAATATATTATCTTTAGTTTCATTATCTCTGTACATAGTTAGATAACTCAATTTTTTTCTAGTTAACCCTTCTTTAAACCAGGGTCTTTTACTAGGTTTAAAATCTTCTGGAACTTGAACTTCAGGTATTGAATAAAACTCCTCTAGACTATTACCATAATAAATATCTTTTATAAACTTTGATTCTATTTCCAAATCAACAAAAGGCTTTTCATATATGAGTAAATTATTTCCCATTTTCTTAGGTAATTGCTTAAATTCATTTATAAAACTCAAAATTTCTTTTTCTTCTTTCCTAACCGATTTTTTCAGACTATTTCTTTCTAACTTCATTATTTCTTCTCTGCTTTTTTCTTTATTACTACAACTAACAAATAAGATTAAAAAACTAATTATTAATAGATTTACTATTTTTTTCATCTCTACTCCTTTTAAATATAATTTGTTTATATGAAATTATATATCTAGAAAGAGTAAATTTCAACCTCTTGTATTAAACCTGTGTAAATCCTTTTCAGCCAATCAATCTGTGTTCTCTCGTACTTTCGACCTATTTCTCTACCCTTATTCTTCTTTATACACTCTACATTATTCGCGTTCATTCGAATAATTCGCTGACGATTTTTTATTATTTTAATCTCTCATTTAGTATGATTAGTTTAAAACTTTTATCTAAATCAATTTGCCTTCTATTGAAATTTTCTACTAGTACTCTTGTAGAGTTACACCTCTGCTCCTATCATATAAAATCCTTACCTATCAGTGGCAAAAATATTTTCTGCG
>CAZHXU010000265.1:0-3938 GCA_964536535.1 uncultured Fusobacteriaceae bacterium | reverse complement strand
CTTTTGCTAATTTAGGAATTTCTGGATGTGCTTTGAATGCAGATAAAGTTATCATAGTTGTCAGCTCCTTTTATATATAAATTTTTAGCTATTAATTTTTTGTATGATTTATATATTTTTCTTCTAACTCTATAAACCAAGCTTCTTTGTTCACTTTACTATTTAATTTTGCTATAAAATCTTTATTTGATATTAAATCTTTATATTTTATTAATCCTTCGCTCTCAACATTAGACACTTCTACCTTATAATAATTGTCTCCTATTTTATTTGAAAAAGAGTAATAATCAGAAATATGAATTGCAAAATAGTACTCATTCCCATCTATCATATACATATAAAAATTAGGTTTCATATATGCAGCAAGTTGTGGGTCATAGTATTCTTTTATCTCTCTATTCAAACCTTTTTCCAACTCAAGAATAAAATCTTTAAATGAAGTTTCTTTATGTTTATAAGGATTATTATTTGTAAAACCTTCTTTTTGTTTATCATTTAAGATAAATACATAGTTTGGAATATTTTCTTTCCCTTCAAAGGGATAAACTCCTACTTTTTCTTTATATTCTTCAATTAAACCAGCATAATACTTTAAGTGTTTAAATCTGTAAATATCAGCATCAGATTGATATTCAAACTCATCTTTTTCAAGTGGTTTAGATCTATTTCTTAAATAATCTATTTCTTCATCAGTCATTTCTGGACTTATTACTGTGTCCCCAAAATTTTCTATATTATATATATTACTGCTAGGATCAAAACTAAAGAGTAACTCTAAATACTCATTATTATTATCCCATTCTATTCTAATCATATCTTCTACTACATAAGCATCTTCCGTATTAAAATTTGAGAATTGAGCCCCTTCATCTAAAAATTCTATTATAAATTTATCTTCTGTTACCAATACTTTTACTGGTGTATTTAACACTTTTGAAAATGCGTCTGCTAACATTTCTTCATAGTTTCTACTATAAGAAAGTAGTCTCAAGTATGCTTCAACAAAACCTCTTTCATTTGTGATTTTTTCCGAAACACTTGCAAATGTAGTAAAATCATATCTGTTTTTAGCTAACTCATTATTTTTTATTTGCTCTTTTATATTGTCCCTTATACTATTACTATTTTTCTCAGTACTTTTTAGGTTATACTCATTTATTTCCAAGTATTGATATGCTGGATATATCCTCATATAAACCTCTTGTGCATAATAATTTTCATTCAAGTTTTCTTTTGCAAATGCCATAAAAGTAATTAGCATAAAAATAAAAATACCTTTAAATCTTTTCATTATATCCCCCTTTTTTTAATATATTTTAAATTAATTTTATTATATTTTAACATTTTAAAATTCTGATTACAACAAAAATAAGATTCAAAGGAATCTTTTTTAGGATATATTTTCAACTTCTTATTTTCTTGTCGAAATTTTTGTATAAAAAAGACAGGATTTTCTCCTGCCAATTTTGAAATATTCTCTTTAACTTTTTATACTAAATTCCATGAAAAAAAAGTAGTCCTTTACGGCTACTTCTATTTAATTATATTTTTTTTCCTTTTTCTACCTTCTATTTTTTTGCTTATTATTACTTCTATTTTTTCCTTTTTACATTTATTTTAAAAGGCAGTTATTATTGCCCATATTATAAAGATAAATATATATATATTGCTCTTATCCCTTCGCCTATTTCTTTTGCCTTTTCTTCTCTAGTCGTATTATACCCACCACAATATGAGCAAATTTTATATCCCTTGTTTAAAGCTTCTTCTAGCGAAAGGGAATATCCATATTTAATTTTTTTACAGCTTCTTTTATGAAACACTTTTCCTGTTTTAGCTACAAACACCTCTTTTTTTATATCACTCAAGTGGTTTTCAGGAATTAATAACATTAATATTTCACAAAAAAACTTATTAAAAAATATTGGTATTATAAAAAAACTACTATTATAAAGCTTTTCACTTTTTTTCCCTTTCTATTTTCTACTTCCTACTTTTTAGCACTTTTTCTCTATTCGTGTTTCTTCGCATAATTCGTTGCCTATTTTTCTTTTCTATACCTTCGACTTATTTTTTTACTTTTTACTTTTCACTTCCTACTTCCTAACTATTCTAGTCTGGATCTATAAGTAATACTTTTTCATTTGAATAGATTACATAACCTTTACTTGTCCCTTTTGGTTTTTTTACAAACTTTCTAAGACAATAATCTACTTGAACAGCATTATCTTCATCTACTTTACTATAGGCCCTGCAAAGCTCCCCTGCTCTAAATAAAACTTCGTCTTCTACTTCATCAATAGATACTCCCTTTATTATACAGTGACTTCCTGGCAGGTCTTTTACATGTAACCATATATCATCTTTATCAGCCAGTTTAAAGGTAATATGCTCATTTTCTTTGTTATTTCTTCCATAAAGAATAACAATTCCGCCTTCTACCTCTTCTACTCCTACTTTTATATCTTTTTTCTTCTTATTTCTTTTTTCTTTGACTTTTTTTATAAGCCCTTCTTCAACAAACTCATCTTGAAGGTTTTCAAGTACTTCTATAGTTTTTGCATTTTTTAAGTAACTTTCAAGACTTTCAAGGTACTCGATTCTATCTTCTAACTCTATTATTCTATTTGTTGCATACTCTACACTCTTTTTCCCCTTGTTATATTTTTTATAATAACTTTCAAGGTTCTCTTGTGGGCTAAGTTTTTCATCTAATTCTAGGAGTATATTTTCATTTGAGTAGAAGTCAAATACTTCTACTACTTTTGACCTTCCTTTAATCATATAGATATTAGCAGCCAAAATATCTCCATACTCCTTGTATCTATTAAACTTATCTTCATTATTTATATCTTTTTCCAACTTAGTTATAGTTCCTTTTTCCCTTTTAATCCTTGTTTTAAGGGCTTTTGCCATATTCTTTTTAAGAGTATTTACTTTGTTTGATGAAGCAGTATATTCAATATACCATTCAGTCAATTGGTTACAGCTCTCAAACTCTTTTTTTTCAAGGTTCTCAAACTTATCAAACTCTGTAAATGAAGCAAACTTTATCCTGTCGTCAGTCATATATACAACTGGTTTTTTAGGCAGATTAACTACTTTTACATAGTTTTCATATGTGTCCATACGATTTTTGTTATAACCACCTATACCATCTACATTTTCACTAAGGTTTGATTTTGCCTTTTCATACTCTTCTTCTGAAAGAGTATATCCATTATATTTTTCAGTCACTTCTGGCAGTTCATAAGGAACATTTGGCATTAATAACCTCAGTTTATTCTCTTCCAAACTAAACTTTTTAATAAGGTCTATTATCTTCTTTTCATTATCAATAATGATAATATTACTATGTTTCCCCATTAACTCTACTATCAAATGGTACTCTCTCTTTACACCTAATTCATCTATTTTATTAAATGTAAATTGCAAGATTCTATCACTACTATATTGATTTACTCCTGTAAGTATACTTCCAACAAGTGTTTTACGAAGTGATAATGAAAAAGCCATTGGTTTATCAGGAGCTTCTTCCTTTTTATCCTTCATATATACAATAGGAAGTTGTGGATTTATCGAGAAGTAGAAGTTAATCTTTCCAAAAAAAATAGATAAACTCAACTTATCAAATTGAAATACCCTTGTTACTTTCCTTCCAACTAACTCTTGTTCAAACTCTTCTTTTAGATACTTTAACGTAATTCCATCTATATATAACATTTTATCATCTCCTATTTTTCCTAACAAAAATTATAGCATATTTTGTACCTTTTTAAAAGCTTACTATACTTCTATTTTGGATATATACCTCTCCTTATATTTTTCTCCTTTATCTCTATAAAAATTTCTAAAAGATTCTGCAGAATGTTACTGTAAATGATAATTTTGAAGTCTTCTATAGGTGTCTGTTCTTATAATTAATGCATTTATAATTT
>CAZHXU010000264.1:0-3965 GCA_964536535.1 uncultured Fusobacteriaceae bacterium | reverse complement strand
CCAAAATTTCTTGGATCTTGGATTCCATCAAGTATTAATATAAGACTTTCTTCTTCTTTTACAATTTTTTCTTGAAATTCTCCAAATTCCATATAGTAGTCATAATCATTAATAAATGCTATAACACCTTGAGAGTTCTCTAATCTTTTGTCACCTTTCTTTATCTTAATATTCAGCTTTGAAGCTAAATTTTTAATTTCTTTGACTTTTTCTTCTTTTGTTCCTTTAAATATTTCAATGTATTCTATATCCTTTTTATTTCTCAGCGCCTCTGTTACAGGATTAATTCCTATTAACTTTTCCATCTATACTCCTTCTACCTTAATTCTTTCTATATTTGCTCCCAATTTAGATAATTTATTTTCTAAATTTTCATATCCTCTATCTATATGATAAATTCTTGTTACTACTGTTTCTCCTTCTGCAAATAAACCAGCAATAACCATAGATGCTCCTGCTCTAAGGTCACTAGCCATTACTTCTGCAGATTCAAATTTCTTTATTCCATCAATAAGAGCTACATTTCCATCTATTTTTATATTTGCACCCATACGATTAAGTTCTGGTACATGCATAAATCTATTTTCAAATATAGTTTCTTTGATTTCACTTGTTCCATTAACAACACACATAAGTGTCATAAGTTGAGCTTGTAAATCAGTTGGGAATCCAGGGTGAGGTAAAGTTTTAGCCCTTACAGGTTTAAGCTCACTTATTTTCGCTTCTACCCTTACCAAATCTCCCTCTATATGGAATTTTACTCCCATTTCTTCTAATTTTGCTTTAAAACTTTCTATATGATGCAAGTTTGCACCTTTTACTTTTACTGCTCCTTCAGATAAAACAGCCAAAACAAGATAAGTTCCTGCTTCGATTCTATCCGGTATTATATTGTACTCTCCAGGAATCAATTTTTCAACTCCTGTTATAACTAATCTACTTGTTCCTATACCTTCTATCTTAGCTCCCATACTTACTAAGAAGTTACATAAATCTTCTATTTCAGGTTCTTTAGCAGCATTATCTAATATAGTTTGACCATTTGCTCTAACAGCAGCCATTATTATATTTTCTGTTGCTCCCACACTTGGAAAATCAAGAACTATTGTATTTCCAACTAATTTATCTGTAGTCGCTTCTACATAACCATGATTTATTTTAATCTCACAACCTAATGCTTCAAATCCTTTTAGATGCAAATCAACAGGTCTTGCTCCTATTGCACATCCTCCTGGCAAACTAACTTTTGCTTTGTTTACATGGGCAAGCATAGGTCCCATAACAAGAAAAGAAGCCCTCATAGTTTTTACTAAGTCGTAAGTTGCTTCTATACTTTTTATACCTTCATTTATTATTTTATAACTATTTGCTTTCAATTTTTCTACTTTTAAACCCAATTTTTCCAGAACTCTAATAAGTGTTCTTACATCTTTTAGTTCTGGTACATTATTTAAAATATATTCACCTTCAGCAATTAAAGTCCCTGCAAGTATTGGTAGTGCTGCATTTTTTGCTCCACCTATAGCGATTTCTCCTTCTAATTTTGCTCCACCTTTGATTCTATAAGCGTCCATTATTTCCTCCTAAGTTTTTTTTCTGCTTCACAAATTGGACATTTTCTTCCAATTATTGTGTCAAAAATGTTAATCTTTTCAAAGTCCTTTTCATACTCAGGTAGTTTGTTCATTAAGCTTTCAAAATGCTTACTACAAATCTTTTTCCCTCTATTTTTGCTAAATATCTCACCCAAACCTGCATCTATAAAATCTTGATCCATATCTCTAATTACTGGTTCTTTTGGTGGATTATCGAGAGCTTCTCTAGACACTACTACTAATCCGATATTTCCATAGTAACTAAGTCCATCTACCAATTGGTACTTTAATTTTAATTTTTCTGCATGTTGAATATAAGGTTTAAGTTTTTTTATATCAAGTTCTCTGCTCATCTTTAATAAATAAGCTTCTTCTTCACCCATAGCTTCCAATATCTCTTCGTATATATCATCTTCTTCAATCTGATCTTTTTGAAGAGCAGCTAGAACTCTCTCTCTATATTCACCAAGAAAAAAACTCTTTTCAGCTTGCGTTTTTGCAAACTCATTTTTTGCTTCATTTTGTTTTTCTATTACGTTTTTTAAATGGCTCATTTGCGTCTCCTGTTAAAAAATACTCTATTCCTATTATAGCACATAATCTTTATAATTCAAGGGGAGGAAAAACATTATTTTCCCAATTCCCTTCACCTGTTCATATTTAAGAAATAAAATATTATTAAAAATAAGCTTTTAAATAGTGGTATTTTTTATTTACACTTTGTAATAGTTTTCAACGTAACAAAAATAATTAAAATTCACCTTTATGACTTTGATAAAAAAGATTATTTTGCACTTTTTTTGAATTATAACTTATTTTCTTTAACTTTTTATGAACATCTAACATTTTTAAGATTAATATAAATTTCTTTTTTAATTTTGAAGTATTTTTTCATTTTTTTTTGAATTTAAATAAAATTTTTTTAATTAATTTTCTAAATCACCTTACATTTTTACAATAAATATTGTATAATTTCCAAATAAACAATTTTAAGGAGTTTTTATGAATAAAGAATTAGAAAATGTCCCCATAGGTCCCTTACTTATCAAATATTCTATTCCAGCTTTAGTTGGTTCAGTAATAAACTTATTATATACTATAGTAGACCGTATATTTATCGGTCAAAAATTAGGTGCCCAAGCTTTAGCTGGTGTTACTTTAACTTTTCCTATAACTAACATTAGTTTTGCTGTGTCAGCTATGATTGGTGTAGGAGCAAGTACTATTGTTGCTATAAAATTAGGTGAAAGAAAGTTTAAAGACGTTACAGATATAGTTGGAAATCAACTACTACTCTTTTTTATTTCTTCTATTATCGCTATTGTTTTATTACTTTTATCTTTGGAAAATTTGCTTTATTCAACTGGTGGTGACCACATTACTGTCCCTTATGGTCTAACTTATGGAAGAGTTATCATACCAGTACTTTTATTTCAATGTTATACATATGGATTAAATGGAGTTATTAGAGCTTTTGGTTATCCCAAGTTTATTATGATAACTTCTTCTTTAGGTGCTTTATTAAATATCCTTTTTGATTATATATTTTTGTATCCACTTGATATGGGTATTTTCGGAGTAGGGTTAGCTACACTTTTATCTACATTTATTGCAGCTTTAATAAATATTTCGTTTTTCTTTTGGAAAAAATGTCCTATCAAATTGAAAAAAGAGAATTTTATATTAAAGTGGCCAATAGTTCGAAATATTATAAAATACGGTGTCCCAAGTACAATGATTACTTTAGGTAATGCTATGGTTTCCGGTTTATTTAATAAACAATTAAATTCATTAGGTGGAGGTCATGCAATTGCTGCTTATGGAGTTTATATGACTATGCATTCTTTTGTTATTATGATGATTAATGGTGTTTCCCACGGAGGGATGCCTCCTATTATAGGATATAATAAAGGGGCAAAAAGATACGATAGAGTTTTAGAAACAATGAAATTATCTATGTTATATTGTTTGGCAGTAGCTATTGTACTCTTAATTACTGTTCTTACTTTCCCAGAATATATTATGCGAATATTTATATCAGATAGGAAAACTATAGATTTGGGAGTAGAAGCTCTTAGATTTGGATTTATAGCATCACCATTTATGATATCTACTATAGTTATATCTACTTTCTATCAGGCACTAGGAGAAGCAAAATTGGCTATGACTTTTAACTTTGTTAGAAAAGTTTTATTCATTATTCCATGTGTATGGTTTTTACCAAGTATTCTAGGTTTAAAAGGTATTTGGCTAAGTAGACCTATTGCAGATACTATAGCACTTACAATTATTTCTAGTTATTTCATAAAAACTATCAGGGAATTTAAAAAGAAAATTGAAATAGAAAAAGAGACTGTATAAGTCTCTTTT
>CAZHXU010000263.1:0-3968 GCA_964536535.1 uncultured Fusobacteriaceae bacterium | reverse complement strand
ACCATGTGCACGAGTGGCGGAATTGGCAGACGCGCTAGACTTAGGATCTAGTGTCCTTGACGTGAGAGTTCAAGTCTCTCCTTGTGCACCATTAAGATTATTAAGACTATCAAAATTGATAGTCTTTTTTTTATTTTTGAAATGGCATTAATTCTGGTAAATTAAATAAATAATTTATTTATTAAAAAAAATAAGGTAAAATTAATAGAGAAAGTAATTATTAAGAAATTTATTATATTTTAAATCATAAAACCCACAAAAAAGTACTAATAAAATGGACAAGAGTAGTTTTGGATGATAAATTTAAAATTGATATATTTAATATATAGTAGAGATACAAATAATATATTTGATGTTAGGTTTAAGCTGTGATAACCTAAGATTGTCAATATAAATAAAACTTAAGGGAGGAACAAGGATGAAAAAGAAAATTTTGGGACTTTTAGCACTTGCTTCTTTAGCTATATTTACTGCTTGTGGAGGTAGTAAAGAAGAAGCTGTTGCGGACAATGGGAAAGAAGTAAAAGTGATTAGATATGCATTAGAGTCAAATCCACCTGAATTAGACCCTAATTTATCAACAGATGCTGTTTCTGGAATAATAACAGGAGCAATATTTGAAGGATTAACTAGACCTGATAAAGCAGGAAAAGCAATACCTGGTGTAGCAGAAAGCTGGGAAAATGATGGACTTAAATGGACATTTAAACTTAGACAAGATGCTAAATGGCATAATGGGGATGTTGTAGTAGCAGATGACTTTGTTAATGCGTGGGAAAGAGTACTTAATCCTGAAACTGCAGCACAATATTCATATATTATGTATCCAATAAAAGGAGCTCAAGAATATAATGAAGGAAAAATAACTGACTTTAGTGAAGTTGGTATAAAAAAGGTAGATGACTTTACAGTAGAAGTGGAATTAAGAGAACCAGTTGGTTACTTCCCTTCGTTAGTATCTTTTTACACATTCTCACCACAAAATACTAATTTCTATGAAGAAGTTGGTACAGAGTATGGTACAAGTAAAGAGGCTATATTAGGAAATGGACCATTTCAATTAGCAGAATGGGTTTTTGAATCTAAAGTTGTTTTGGAAAAATCAGATACATATTGGAACAAAGAAGCTGTTAAAGTAGACAGATTAGAAATGCCAGTAATATTAGATAGAACAACAGCTCATAATCTTTATAAAAATGATGAAGTAGATATAGTTACTCTTCCAAATGAATTAGTTGGAGATTATGAAGGTAGTGAAGAATTAGTTCCTTATGAAGATGCATCTGTTTGGTACTTAAACCTTAATAATGATGTTGAAAAAAATGGAGTTAAATGGTTAGGAAATAAAAAAATCAGACAAGCAATAGCTTATGCAATAGATAGAGAAACTTTAGTAGAAAAAGTTAAAAATCATGCTGGTTCAGTTGCTACATCTTATGTACCTAGTATGATACCAGGAAAAAAAGATACATTTAGAAATGATTATCCTCAATCAGATTATTTTGGAGCTTATGAGCCAGAAAAAGCAAAAGCTTTATTCCAAGAAGGTCTAGATGAATTAGGAATTACTCTAGCTGATATAGGAACTGTTTCATTAGTTGTTACAAGTAATGATGTAGGAATAAAAGAAGCACAATATTATCAAGAAGAGTTGAATAAAACTTTAGGATTACAAATCGAATTAGAACCTGTAACTTTCCAAATTAGACTTCAAAGAAGTAAACAAAAAGATTTTGAAATAATCTTAGCTGGATGGGGACCAGATTATAACGATCCAATGACTTATTTAGATATGTGGTTAAGTACTTCTAGTTATTCAAAAGAATCAGGATTTGCAAATGCAGAATATGATAAACTTATTAAATTTGCTAAATCTAGTGATAACCATGAAGAAAGAATGGATGCAATGGCAAAAGCAGAAGCTATCTTAATGGATGAAATGCCAATGGTACCTACATTCTTTAGAAAGAAGTTTACATTAGTTAAACCTCATGTTAAAGGTGTAATAAGAAGAGCATTAAGTCCAGATCCAGATTTCTTCTATGCAGATGTAGAATAATATTTAGGCTGCTAAGCAGCCTATTTTTTTAAACCAATAAGGAAATAAATATTATATATAGATACATATACAAATTGAATAATTATTTGTATAAAAAATATAAAGAGTATCTATTTATACTATTAATTAATTTTATTTTTAGTATATATTTTTTAGTTGTTAAAAATTGTGTTAAAATATAATTGACAATTTGAATTAAGGAAGGAAGGAAGAGATATGTTTGGGTATTTAATGAAGAAATTGGGTTTAGGTCTATTAACTCTATGGGTAATTGCATCAATAACATTTTTTCTACTACATTCATTACCTGGTGACCCTTTTGCTAGTGAAAAGAAGATTCCAGCAGTAGTAAAAAAAGCTTTGATGGAAAAATATCATTTAGATAAACCTTTGATGGTTCAATATGGCTATTACCTTAAGAATGTATTTATTCATAGAGATTTGGGAGTATCTATGAAAGTCAGAGGAAGAAGAGTAAATAAAATGATAGCTAATAATTTTCCAAAATCAATGACACTAGGAGTAGTAGCTATAACTTTTGCTTTAGCAGTAGGAATACCACTTGGTATTATAGCTGGTATGAATAGGGGAAAACCTCTAGATAGTGCCAGTATGTTAATCGCAGTAGTAGGGGTGAGTGTACCAAGTTTTATTGTTGGGGGAACCCTACAGTGGATGATTTTGGTCATTAAGGCAAAAACAGGTGTAAGTATATTACCTATTGCAGGTTGGGGAACATGGCAACATTTAATAATGCCTTCATTTGCTCTAGCGATAATGCCTATAGCAGTAATAGCTAGAATGATGAGAGCATCTATGATAGAAGTATTAGCTCAAGATTATATAAGGACAGCAAGAGCTAAAGGAATATCAAATTTACAAATAACATTAAAGCATAGTGTAAGAAATGCAATTATGCCAGTAATTACATATATAGGACCACTTTTTGCAGCAATTACAACAGGTTCATTCGTTATAGAAACTGTATTTGCTATACCTGGTTTGGGAAGATACTTTTCACAAAGTATATTAGATAGAGATTATACAGTAACACTTGGTGTAGTTGTGTTTTATTCTGTACTTCTTATTACTATGATGATAGTGGTTGATATAGCTTATGGGCTAATAGACCCTAGAATTAGAGTAGGAAGAAAGAGAGGTGCGAAATAATGTCTGTAAATGAATTTAAAATAGTAGGAAAAGACTTGGCTGAAAGTGAAAAAATAGCTAAACCAAGTTTGACATATTGGCAAGATGCTTATAGAAGGATTAAAAAAAATAAAGTAACAGTATTTTTCTTTTTCGTAATAGTTATATTAGGGCTTTTATCTATCATAGGTCCTTATTTGAATCAATATACTTATAGGGAGCAAAATTTAGATTTGGCTTTTAGATATGGAAAAGATGTTTTTGATAAAGGCTATTATTTTGGGACAGATGATTTTGGTAGAGATTTGTTTACTAGAATCTGGGAAGGTGGTCGTGTATCACTTATGATAGCTCTTGTAGTTGTTGCTCTAGAAGGGGTTATAGGAACTTTGTATGGAGGAATAGCAGGATTTTTTGGTGGAAAAATTGATCTTATAATGATGAGAATAGTAGAAATATTTATGGCAATACCTACTCTTATCTATATAATACTTCTTATGGTTGTAATGGGACCAGGAGTATTAACTATTATAATTGCAATGGGTGCAACAAGATGGATGCCTATGGCTCTTATAGTAAGGGGAGAAGTGTTAAGATTAAAAGAGCAAGAATATGTAATGGCAGCGATAAATCTGGGAGCTAGTCCTATGTGGATAATAACAAAACATTTGATTCCAAATGCTATGGGTCAAATTATAGTTAGACTAACTATGGATATACCAGCAGCAATATTTACAGAAGCATTTTTGAGCTTTATAGG
>CAZHXU010000262.1:0-4003 GCA_964536535.1 uncultured Fusobacteriaceae bacterium | reverse complement strand
TTGTAACTACTTCAAATCTATGATCTAAATAATGATTTAATACTTGTTTCAAATTTAATACTTTAGGAACATTGTTTACAAGAGCTAACATTATTATTCCAAATGTATTTTCTAAATCAGTATATTTATATAATTTATTTAAAACTAATTCAGGTTCTTCATTTCTTTTTAATTCGATAACTACTCTGATACCATTTCTATCAGATTCATCTCTAAGATCTGATATACCATTTATTTTCTTTTCTTTTACTAAGTCAGCTATTTTTTCAATAAGCCTAGCTTTATTTACTTGGTAAGGTAATTCAGTTATGATAAGAGCTTCTCTTCCTTTTCTTATCTCTTCTACTTCTACCTTCCCGCTTACTCTGACTCTTCCTCTTCCTGTTTTATATGCATCATAGATACCTTTTTTTCCATGAATTACACCATATGTAGGAAAATCAGGTCCTTGAATGTGCTCTATAAGTTCATCAATAGTTATGTCTTTGTCATCAATAAGAGCTAATATTCCGCTACATAACTCTGCCAAGTTATGAGGTGGTATTTTAGTTGCCATACCAACGGCAATTCCTTCTGAACCATTTAATAATAAATTTGGTAGTTTAGAAGGTAATACAACTGGTTCATCTAATGAATCATCAAAGTTTTTTCTATAATCAATAGTTTCTTTATCTATATCTACTAATAATTCATTTGTTATTTTTGCCATTCTAGCTTCAGTATATCTCATTGCCGCTGGACTATCTCCATCTATAGATCCATAGTTTCCATGTCCGTCAACTAACATATATCTGTAGTTAAAATCTTGAGCCATTCTAACCATTGTATTATAAACAGCTGTATCTCCATGAGGATGGTATTTACCTAATACTTCCCCAACAATACGGGCTGATTTTTTATATGCTTTATCATGAGTCATTCCCATTTCATTCATTGCAAATAATACTCTTCTGTGAACAGGTTTTAGACCATCTCTTACATCAGGAAGAGCTCTACTTACAATAACACTCATAGAGTAATCTAAATAGGAATCTTTAATTTCTTCTTCCAAATATCTCGTTATTTCATTAGCCATTCATTTCTCTCCTTTTTAATTTTCTTTTAAAAGAAGGTTATATATCTAAGTTCTTAACATATAATGCATTCTCTTCGATAAATTGTCTTCTAGGTTCTACTTGGTCTCCCATTAATTTTGTAAATATTCTATCTGCATCTATTGCATTTTCAAGAGTAACTTTTAATAAAGTTCTTGTTTCTGGGTCCATAGTAGTATCCCACAGTTGTTCTGCATTCATCTCTCCAAGACCTTTATATCTTTGGATACCATATTTTTTATTTTCTTCTTCATATATACTTGTTACTTTTTTCATCTCTTTATCTGTATATGCATATTGAAAACTTCTACCTTGTGAGATTTTATATAATGGTGGCTGAGCAATATATACATGCCCTTCCTCTATTAATTGAGGAAGATGTCTGTAGAAGAATGTTAATAATAGAGTTCTAATATGTGCTCCATCTACATCAGCATCGGTCATAATTACTATTTTATGATATCTTAATTTTTCGATATTCATATCTTCACCGATTCCAGTACCAAATGCTGTTAACATTGCCCTAATCTCAGTATTTTCAAGAGCTTTATGTAATCCTGCTTTTTCTACATTTAGTATTTTTCCTCTAAGTGGTAATATAGCTTGGAAGAATCTATCTCTTCCTTGTTTTGCTGATCCACCTGCTGAATCTCCCTCAACAATAAATATTTCAGATTCTTCAGGTTTTTTAGAAGTACAATCTGCTAGTTTCCCTGGTAATGATCCAACTTCTAAAACATTTTTTCTCATTACTAGTTCTCTTGCTTTCTTAGCTGCTTCTCTTGCTTTTTTAGCAAGTAAGATTTTATCAACTATAGATCTTAATGCATCTGGATGATCTTCAAGATAGAATTTAAGTTTTTCTCCTACAATTCCACTTACTATTCCCATAACTTCAGAGTTTCCTAATTTTGTTTTAGTTTGCCCTTCAAATTGTGGCTCAGGTATTTTAACACTTACTATACAAGTAAGCCCTTCTCTTACATCTGACCCTTGGAATTTTCCATCTCTATCTTTTACCAACCCTTGAGCTTTAGCTACTTCATTAACAACTCTTGTAAGAGCCGATCTAAACCCACTAAGGTGTGTTCCACCTTCATGAGTATTTATATTATTAACGAATGAAAACTCAGCTTCTCTATTTTTAGTAGTATAAATCATTGCAATTTCAGCTTCTACTCCATCTGCTTCCCCGTGCATGTAGATGCTTTCTTCCATGATTCTTGTTTCACCTTCTACTATTTCTTCCAAGAAATCTGCTATACCTCCTTCAAAGTATAGTTCTTCTTCTATCTTCTCTTCACCTCTAGAATCAGAAATAACCATTTTGATACCTCTATTAAGGTATGCTTGTTCCTTTAATCTATCTCTTAGAGTTTTAAACTCATATATCGTTGTTTCAAATATTTCTGCATCTGCTTTAAAAAGGACTCTAGTACCTGTTTCATTTGAATCGCCAATTATTTTTACTGCTTCATCTGGTACTCCTCTTTGATATCTTTGGTGCCAAACATGTCCATCTTGTTTAACATAAACTTCTGTCCATTCAGATAGAGCATTAACAACCGAACTTCCTACTCCGTGTAGTCCTCCAGAAACTTTATAGTTACTTCCGTCGAACTTACCACCTGCATGTAGTACTGTGTATACTATTTCTAATGCTGATTTCCCATGAATAGGATGTATACCTACTGGTATCCCCCTTCCATTGTCGATTACTTCGATTATATTGTCTGGAAGTATGTTTACATTAATTTGTGAACAGTATCCAGCTAATGCTTCATCGACAGCATTATCAACTATCTCATACACTAAGTGGTGTAATCCCCTTATAGAGGTAGAACCTATGTACATTCCTGGTCTTTTTCTAACTGCTTCTAGACCTTCAAGTACGGTAATATTTTCTGCGTTATAACTACTCATAAAAACCTCCATAAATATTTGCTATTTATTTTAAAAACTTTATATAATTACTATTTCTAGTATTTAATACTCTTCTATTCTCAAAAGATAATTATTTACAATATGTAAAAGCTCTTCTTCATCTTCTATACCTGTTTCAAGAGCAAAATATATCCTAGCTTTTTCTTTGTATTTATCTATCTCATCTGTATGAATATATTTGTGCATTTCTATATTGCATCTTGTTTTTATCTTTTCTTTAATATCTTCAAATTCTGTTTCTCTAAGATCTTTCAAAACCAAATTCATTTCTTTGTATCTAACACTTGGTTTTGATTTGATATACTCATAAATCAATTCTAACTTCTGATTTCTCAGTCTATTTTCACAAGCTGTACATCTACTGCTACTTCCCTTAAAAAGAACTCCGCAGTCTATACATTTTGAGTTATTCTCTTCTTCCAGTAGAAACTTTTCTCTTTTTTTAGATAAAATCATTAATTTTTTTATCTTTTCTTTTATTTCATTATCTTCTATCTTTTCACCTATAACTTCTACTTTATCAAGTGTTCCTCTATCTAAATAGACTTTTTCAGGTTCAAATTTTTTCTCTTCTATTTCATTTTTAAAATAATCACCCATATTCATAGGAGATACTTTAAATTGTATATCTCTTATATAATCTAATTCCAAAAAATCATTAGCTTTTTCTATCAAATCTCTCTTCATAAAACTAAATTGTTGAAGCCATACAGAATTTTCTACATGTATTATGAGCACCTGATTTTTTATCATCGCCACATAACTTTTTTTAGCCAGTTCTTTCCCTACTATCTTAGACCAATTTCCTTGGATAAGACCTTGTTTAAGCAACCTACTTTTTTTAAGTGCATCTGTAACTATTCCTTTTACACTATGAATTCCATTATTCTTGTCCATTTATTTCACCTTTACTAATTTGAAAATTTTTACTTTTTATTCCCAAATCATCAGTTGAACTTAAAAAT
>CAZHXU010000261.1:0-4038 GCA_964536535.1 uncultured Fusobacteriaceae bacterium | reverse complement strand
AAAAAAATCTAAATATCTCTTTATATTATCCTGAAATTAATAAAAATTTGAAAAAAGAAGCGAAATAATATATAATTGTAATAAAGTGTGTTAATTTTGAGGTGACATTAAAGGGGTAAAATATGGAAAAAATACAAGGTAATGTAATTTTTGAAGGTGTAGTAATTGCCAAGCCATATATAAAAAAGAAAAAAACTCTGATTATAGAAGAGAAAAAAATAAATGAAGAATCTATTAAAAGTGAAATAGCTAAAGTCGAAGAAGCTATAAAAGAAACTAGATTTGAAATAAAACATCTTATTGAATCCCTAAAGGACAGAGTAAATAAAGATGAACTTAAAATATTAAATGTCCAATTATTGATGTTAGAAGATCCAGTTTTTGTTTCTGGAATATATAAAAAAATAGAAAGAGATATGGTAAATGCAGAATTTGCTGTAGATTATATTTTGAAAAAATTTGTTAATCAGTTTAAAGCTTTAAATGATCCAGTTTATAAAGAACGTGCTATTGATGTTCAAGAGCTTGGAGATAAAATAATTCAAAATCTTTTGTTTGAAAAACCGCAAAGTGAAGATGTTGATAATAAAATATTAATAACTAAAGAATTACAACCTTTTGAACTTTTGAAGTTTTATAATGAAGGTGTTAATATAAAAGGAATAATTACTGAATTAGGTGGTGAAACATCTCATGCAGCAATTTTATCCAAAGCTCTAGGTATTCCTACACTAATGGGTGTAGATAATATAGTTTTTACAGAATTTGATGAAGATGAAGAGATAATACTTGATAGTAGAGATGGAAGTGCTTGTGTAGTTTTGAAACCCAATAGGGTTACTTTAGCTTATTATCAAAATGAAGTTCAAGTATTTGATAATGAAACAAGAGAAATAGAAGCTCTTAGAGGAAAAGAAGTAATTACAAAAGATGGACAAATTATTTATTTGAAAGCTAATTTAGGTGGAGAAATTGAAATAAAACAACTTAATAATTATTTGCCAGATGGTGTAGGATTGTTAAGAACAGAATTTATATATATGGACAATGATGATTTTCCTAGTGAAGATGAACAAGTGAAAATATACGAAAATGTTTATAATGAATTAGGAGATAATAAACCTTTGACAATTAGGACTTTAGATATAGGTGGGGATAAACAATTATCATATTTTAAACTACCAGAAGAAGCTAATCCATTTTTAGGTTTGAGAGCAATAAGATTATGCCTTAAGCATAAAAACATATTTAAAACACAATTAAGAGCTATTCTAAGAGCAGCTTATGATAAAAATATAAAAATAATGTATCCTATGGTAAGTAAACTGGAGGAACTTTGGGAAGCTAATAAATTGCTTGAAGAAGCAAAAGAAGAGCTGTTAAAAGAAGGTATTCCTTTTGCTAAAAGTATAGAAGTAGGAATTATGGTAGAAGTACCGAGTACTGCTATTATGGCTGATATATTTGTTGAAGAGGTAGATTTTTTTAGTGTAGGAACTAATGATTTGACTCAATATGTAATGGCTGCTGATAGACTTAGTAAAGAAGTGTCAGAAGTATACGACAAATATGATCCTTCTGTAATTAGAATGATAGCAAATACAGCTGATGTAGCTATAAAAAATAATAAAGATATTAGTATCTGTGGTGAAATGGCAGGAGATACTTTGGGAATTCTTATTTTTCTAACTTTAGGAGTGAGAGAACTAAGTATGTTACCAGCATTTTTACCTAAAGCTAAAAGAATAATTCGTGATTTATCAATGGAAGAATTACACTGTAAAAAAGATAAATTACTTAAGTGTAAAAGTTCTAAAGAAGTAAAAGAATTATTTAAAGAATATTACTAGGAGTGGTTTAATGAAGGAAATAGTAGTAGAAATAAAAAATGAAGCTGGACTTCATGCGAGACCTTCATCTTTATTTGTACAAGTAGCAGGAGAATATGACGCAAATGTGACTGTAGTAAGTGATGGAGAAGAAGTAAATGGTAAAAGTATCATGGGATTAATGCTTCTTGCAGCCGAACAAGGTAGACAGCTTAAACTTATTGCAGATGGACCTCAGGAGGAAGAAGTTTTAGAAGCTTTGAGAGTATTAGTCGAAGTGGATAAATTTAATGAGGAGTAGTATTTTGGAAATAATAAGAGCAGAAAAAATGGGATTTTGTTTTGGTGTACAAGATGCTGTTGATTTATCTGAACTAAATAGTAAAAAGTATAAAGGTAAAAAAATCTATATGTTAGGCATGTTAGTTCATAATGAGCAAGTTATAAAAGACTTGAATGAGCAAGGAATATCTATAATTACTGAAGAAGAAGTACTTGAAAATAAAGTTGACTTGGACAAAGATACAGTTGTGATAGTAAGAGCTCATGGAACTATAAAAAAAATCTATGAAATTCTTTATGCAAGTGAAGCTATCATATATGATGCAGCTTGTGTTTTTGTTAAAAGAATAAGAAAATTATTAGAAGAGAAAATAAAAGAAAATTTCAAAATAATTTTTATTGGAGATAAAAATCATCCTGAAGTAAAAGGGATAATAAGTCATGGAAGCAATATCTTAGTTTTTTCTAATTTGGAAGAATTAAAAGAAGCACAACTAGATATTGATGAAAGATATTATTTTATGGCTCAAACAACACTAAATAAAGACGTCTATAATGATATAAAATTATATATAGAGAAAAACTATTTAAATTCACAAATTGGTAATACAATATGTGGAGCTACGTATGTTAGACAGAAAGCTGTCGAAAAACTAGCCAAAGAAACAGATGTAGTATTAATTGTTGGAGGGAAAACTAGTTCTAATACGAGAAAACTCTATGAAATTGCTAAACAATATAATGAAAATGCATATAAAATAGAGACTTATAAAGAACTTAATCTTGAGTGGTTAAGTGGATATAAACGTATTGGTATAACTGCTGGAGCTTCAACACCGGAAAAAAGTATAATTGAAATTGAAAGAATAATAAAGGGGGAAGTATTGTAATGGCTGATTTTAACTTTGAAGAACTACTAGAAGAGTATCTACCTGAGGATTTTCAGAAAGGAGAAGAAAAGGAAGTAACTATAATTAGAAAAGATAGAGACTTTACTTACTTAGACATTAACGGAAAATTAGAAGGAAGAGTAAGAAGTGAAGAAGTTGAAGACTTTAATGAAGGAGACGTAATTAAAGTTCAAATTCTAATGGAAGACAAAGAAGGAAATTATGTAGTAGTTTCTAGAAAAAAAATCGAGATTGAAGAAAACACAGCTAAACTAGAAGAAGCGTATAAAGAAGAAAAAATATTAGCTGGAAAAGTAGTAAAAAGAGTAAATGGTGGTTATATAGTAGAAATACTAAAAGTAAGCACATTTATGCCTAACTCATTATCTGTTGCTAGAAGAGATGAGAATTTAGTAGGAAAAAATATTAAAGTAATTATTAAAGAAATGAAAGAAGAAAGAGGGAAGAAAAAAATCCTTGTTTCTAGAAAAGATGTTAAATTAAACGCAGAGAAAAAAGAATTAGAAGGAATTGAAGTAGGAAATAAATATGAAGTAGAAGTTAAAGAGATTCTTGGATTTGGACTTTCTGTTGAAGTAGGTTCTATTTCTGGATTTATTCATATTTCAGAAGTTTCTTGGAATAGAATAGATAATTTATCTAAAGTATTCAAAATTGGAGACAAAATTGAAGCTATAGTTATAGAAAAAGATTCTGGTAAAAAATCTGTTAAATTAAGCATCAAACAACTTTCAAATGATCCTTGGGAAAATATCGAAAACAAATACCCTCTTGATTCTGAAGTAGAAGGAACTGTTGTAAGAACTAGTAACTTTGGTGCATTTGTTCAACTTGAAGAAGGAATAGAAGGTTTAGTTCACATTAGTGACTTAACTTGGTCTAAAAAACTTAAAAATGTTGAAGAATATGTTCAAGTAGGAGATAAAGTAAAAGTAAAAGTAACTGTACTTAATACAGAAGAGAAAAAATTAAAATTATCAATAAAAGAACTACAAAGAAATCCATGGGAAGTTGCT
>CAZHXU010000260.1:0-4045 GCA_964536535.1 uncultured Fusobacteriaceae bacterium | reverse complement strand
TTGCCACTGATTACACAGATTTTTATGATAAAAACCAAAGAATACTTGCGTTCTAATTAGAGCCGAACCGCGCAGAATAAGTTCCGCAGAAAATTTTAATTTTCGAGGACTGTAGCTATAAAAAGGCTCTGTTATCCTTACTACTTAGCTATTATTCTTTGGAGAACTTTTTGCTTACTTTTTGGTTGGTTGCTAAAAAGTAAGTAGACGTTAGTCCAAAATAATATTGTTTAAATCTAAGAATTTTGTATCAAGGCAAAAGTGATAATATAAATTATAGAATTTAATAAAAAAAAGAGAATTATTTTTCAAATTCTCTTTTAGCACTATTTATTAATTTTCCATTTAAGTTATGACCATATTCCCAAAAAGCAATACCTTTTAGCCCCATTTTTTTTACATATTCAGCTTTTGCTCTTATAGATTCTGTGTCTTCATAACTTATCAAAATATCATCACTTTTTAGATATGGCACCATAGCTTGTTCATCCCAGTATCTTTGGAACCCAAGTTCCATAAGCCCTTCTACTTTATCAAAACTTATTCCGTCATAATATAGTATCTCTTTAAAAGGTTGGTACAAACCATCATTAATGGGCTCTACACCCTTCCAAACTCTTCCATACAAAGGAACTCCAATTATTAATTTTTCCCTAGGTAAACCATTATCTATAAAATGTTTTACAATTGTGTCTACTGAAGTATCATCTATACCAAACTTGCTTTGATACAAGTTTGAAATATGACCTGTTGTTGCTGTCCACCCACCATAAAAATCATATGAAAGGATTTTTATACTGTCTACATAATCAACAATTTTATCAAGTTCAACCCAGTTAACATAGTTTTTTATTGCACCTGCTGCAATAGTAATATCAATTTTTTTATTAAGCTCTATTTCCAACATTCTTACTTTGTCATTTAGTTCTTTAAGTAATAATGTAAAGTTTTCTTTGTCAGCTGGTGAAGATTTTATAGCTCCTCCTCCACCATTAACAGGATATAACCAATTTATATCAATAGTATCAAAATCGTATCTACGAACTTTATTTGCAATACTATCTAAAAATTTTTTCCTCATATTTTTATTAGCAGCCATTTTTGAAAATCCATCAGCACCCCAGCCGCCAATAGCAAGACCTATATTCATATTTGGATATTCTTTTTTTAGCTCTCTTATTTCTTTTGAAAAACTTAAAAATCCAGCAGTATTATGTGCAGAAACTTCTACATCCAAAATAAATATACTCCCATCTCTATTTAGTTTTGCAAAAGCAACGATTAAATCATCAATCAAATCCCCGTTTATATCATCATTTGACCAGTAATTGCCCTTTTCTCTTTCTTCTCCTGTAACTCCCAATGGCCATGTTCTTATATAAGTAGATATGACTGGTTCACCAAAGATTGACAAACTAAATATCACCATATAAAGAAACAGAATTTTTTTCATCTTTACCCCCTTTTTTATCTCTTATAGGATACCTTAATAATCATAAAAATTCAAATATATTTACGATTTTTAAATTATAATTTTAGATTTAAATATAACTTTTTTTCCATAAAAATCCAAAAAAAATGCTTAATTTTAAACAAATAAAACCAAAGTTGATTTTATAAAAGAAATAGAATTATTGAAAAAAAATGGAGATTATGATAAGATTTTTTGCGATTAAAAATTTTGGAGGAAAGATGAATAAATATTTGATAATTAAAAACCCTGAACACAAGCAAGTTTATTACGAAGATGCTAACAAAGTTGCCATGGGAGAACTTACTATTGCTAGTTATAAATTTGAAGAAAAACTTTTAGATATAAAAATAGAGGAGATAAGTGGAATAGAGTATTTGGCTTTTCAAAAAGAGACTGAACTTGCTCAATTTGAAATAGATATTTTATCAAAATTATCCTTTGTATTTGCTATATTTAAACTAGAAAAAATCAATGAAAAAGAGTACTTATTGCCTATTCGTAACACACATGTAGATTTTGTAAATAACAAAATATCTAGTTTGTTAAAATATCCTGGTAAAACAAACAGATTATTTACAAAAATGCTTATTAATATTGCTATTTTGACTAGTCAATTAGACTTTGAGAAAAAAGTTAGATTACTTGATCCAGTTGCTGGAAGAGGAACAACTCTTTATGAAGGAGTAATATACGGATTTGATGTTGCAGGAATAGAATTAGAGAAAAAAAGTATGCACGAAGGTTCTAGCTATTTTAGAAATTTTTTGGAGATAGAAAAAATTAGATATGAAGAAAATAAAGGGAAAATAGTAGGAGAAAGCAAAAAAGATATAAATACTTTTGTAGAGTTTAATTATGGAAAAGATAAAGAAGAATTTAAAGATAGAGAAAAAAGAAAAAATTTGAAATATGTATGCGGTAATTCTATATATGCACCAAAGTATTTTGGAAATAATGCTTTTGATATATTAGTTGGTGACCTTCCTTATGGAATAGCTCATGGAAATGTAGCAAAGAAAAAAGGAACATCAAAAACAAGAACACCTCTTGAGTTTATGAAAGAAAGTTTGCCTAACTGGAAAAAAGTATTAAAAGATAAAGGAATACTTGTATTAGCTTGGAATAAAATGGTTTTTAGTAGAAGCGAATTTGTAAAAGTATTAGAAGAAAATAACTTCGAAGTTTTAAAAGACCAAGGTTATTTTGACTTGGATCATAAAGTAGATAATTCCATAAGAAGAGATTTGATAGTTGCAAGAGTAAATAAATAATTTTAGAAAAACTGGGAAATCCCAGTTTTTTTATACAAATAAATACTATGGATTAGCTTATAATTTTTTAGATTGTAATTAAATGTAAAACCTTCCTATTTTATTTGTAATATGATAAAATCAATTTATAAACTAAAGGGGGATTTATATGTACAAAATAGGAAAAGAAGTAATTAAACAAGAGAGCGATGATTATATATATTTTACTGGGACAAATAGCGAATTTTTGATATTAACAAAAGAAGAAGTAGAATCATATGAAAATGGAGTAGAAGTAGAAATGGTAGAAGTTTCTAAAGAAGCTTATGACAAATATGTCAAATTTGCTTATGGTTTTGCTGGTAAAGGAAAAATCAAAGAAAATAAACAAGAATTTTTACATATAAAAGAAGAAATCATTTTAGAAAAGGAGTATAAAGATTCATTTTTATTGGACAAGGATAAAATTTTACTTTTAGATGAAAATAATAATTTAGTTTTATATCAAAATGAAAAAGAAGAGATACTTTTTTCAATAGATAAGCAGTTGGATTTTGAAAAAGGTATAGAATGGCATGTAAATAAAGATAAAAATTATATTTCTATTTGTGAAAAGGAAGGTCAAAAAGCAATACTTGTGAATATTGTTGAAAAAAAGATAGATTTAAATATTGATAGGGGAGATTACCATACAAAACAAACTGATTTTCCAATTTTATTTTTTTTGTATAAAGAAATAGAATATTTTGCTTATGGTGCTAGTTGGGATAGAATCAAAGTCATAGAATTAGAGAGTAAAAAATTGATTAATAAAAATGAAGATTTGGATGAAACTATAGGTTCATTTTGGGGAAGAATAATAAAACATGAAAACTATATTATTGCTGATAACTGGGAATGGAATCCAATTGGTGTAATATATGCTTGTGATTTAGAGTTTTTCTTTGAGAATGGTTATTGGAGAGACAAAGATTATACAGTAATTGAAAATGCTCATTATTTTTGGAATAGAAATATAACTAGTTATGGCGGGAAAATATACATTACATGTATAGGTCGTGATGATGAAGAGTTGCTTGAAGGGTTGATGATTTATACGGGGGAAAAATTAGATAAACTTGATTTTATCTTTGGTCCAAAAAATATTCTTGCTATGGACAATAGTTTTTTATATAGCCAAGTGGATAAATTTGAGATTTGGCATATTGAGAATAAAGAATTGTTATTTAGAAGTGATAAGTTAGACTTGGGTAGATATTCACATATAATTGGAGGTTTTTTGAGGGTAGAAGGTAAAAAAATAGAAATATCGAAGTTTATA
>CAZHXU010000259.1:0-4058 GCA_964536535.1 uncultured Fusobacteriaceae bacterium | reverse complement strand
CCTACGACCCCTTGCTCCCAAGGCAAGTGCGCTACCGGGCTGCGCCATATTCCGATCTGTTTAAGCCTCTTTACCAAGGCGAATATAATGATACCATTTAAGCCGCCTTTTGTCAACACTTTCTAAAGGTTTTTTGTCTTTTTTTTACAAAAAATTTATGAAGCTTTGAATTTATTATACTCAAATTAAAAAAAATATCCTTTATTTTTTTAATAAATTACTTCTACTCAATTTCCTTCCTATTTTTTACCGAAATTTTTAACAAAAAAGTTAAAAAAATTTCTTTAAAAATCTAAAAAAAGACGGCTTCCGCCGTCTATATAAAATCTAATTATTTGTTAGAGATTGAATCTACACCAGGTAATACTTTTCCTTCTAAGTATTCTAATGAAGCTCCTCCACCAGTTGAGATATGAGTAAACTTATCAGCGAATCCTAATTGGATTGCAGCTGTAGCTGAATCTCCTCCACCGATTATAGTTGTAGCTCCTTCTAATCCTGCGATAGCTTCACAAACTGCGATAGTTCCTTTAGCGAATGCTTCCATTTCGAATACACCCATTGGACCATTCCATACAACAGTTTTAGCTCCTTCTAATGATTTAGCGAATAATTCGATAGAAGCTGGACCAATATCTAATCCTAATCCTTCTTCGTCAGCTGCGATTTCTTCAACTGCTACATTTTTAAAAGCTGCATCTGCTGCAAATTTTTCTGCAAGAGCTGTATCGATTGGTAATACTAATTTATCCCCTGCTTTTTCCATTAATTCTTTAGCTAATTCTAATCTATCTTCTTCACATAAAGATTTTCCTATGTTTAATCCTTTTGCTTTTAAGAATGTGAACATCATTCCTCCACCAACGATTATTTTGTCAGCTTTTGGAATTAAGTTTTCTATAACTGCTATTTTATCAGATACTTTAGCTCCACCTAAGATAGCTATTAAAGGTCTTTCAGGTGCATCTACTGCTCCTCCGATAAATTTAATTTCTTTTTCCATTAAGAATCCTGCTGCTGATTCAGCAATGTTAGCTGCGATTCCTACGTTTGAAGCATGTGCTCTATGTGCAGTTCCGAATGCGTCATTTACGAAAACGTCCCCTAATGAAGCCCAGTATTTTCCTAATTCAGGATCATTTTTAGATTCTTTTTTACCTTCGATGTCTTCAAATCTAGTGTTTTCAAACATTAAGATTTCTCCATCTTTTAATTCTGCTACTGCAGCTTCTAATTCAGCACCTCTTGTAGCTGGAACAAATTTAACAGCTTGTCCTAAAACTTCTGCTAATCTTTCTGCTACTGGAGCTAATGATTTTCCTGCTTTATCTTCTTCAGTTTTTACTCTTCCTAAGTGAGAAAAAGCAATAACTCTTCCACCATTTTCTAAAACGTGTTTGATTGTTGGAACTGCTGCTACGATTCTGTTATCGTTAGTAATCTTTCCATCTTTCATAGGTACGTTAAAGTCTACTCTCATAAGTACTTTTTTACCTTGTACATTTAAATCAGTTACGATTTTTTTTGCCATTTTTGCTAACCTCCTGAATTTATTTATTTAAGGAATAAAAACAAATTAAAAGTTCCTTTTTTTTTCTCTATATCCCTAAAATTTTATAAAAAAAGCGGAAACTATGAGTTTCCGCTATTCTATTTAATTATTTTGATAATTCAACGAATTTTTTACAAGTTCTTACTAATTGAGCTGTGTATGACATTTCGTTATCGTACCAAGTTAAGATTTTAACTAATTGTTTTCCATTAACTTCCATTACTTTAGTGCATCCAGCATCGAACCAAGATCCGAAGTGAGTACCGATACAATCAGAAGATACGATTGGATCTTCAGTATATCCTAAAGTTTCGTTAGCTGCTGCTTTAACTGCTGCGTTTACATCTGCTGCAGTTACGTTTTTCTCTAATTCTACTACTAAATCAACACAAGATCCAGTAACAGTTGGAACTCTTACTGCTCCTCCGTCTAATTTTCCTAATAATTCAGGTAATACTTTACCAACAGCTACAGCTGCTCCAGTAGAAGTAGGTACCATGTTAGCTGCTCCTGCTCTACCTCTTCTAGCTGAAATAGGTTTTGCGTGTGGTGCATCTAATATATTTTGATCGTTAGTGTAAGCATGAATAGTTGTCATGAATCCTTTAACGATTCCAAAGTTATCATTTAATACTTTTGCAACTGGTGCTAAACAGTTAGTTGTACAAGAAGCTCCTGAAATGATTGTTTCAGATCCGTCTAATACATCATCGTTTACGTTGAATACAACAGTTTTTAAGTCACCTGAAGCTGGTGCAGAAATAACTACTTTTTTAGCTCCTGCATCAATATGAGCTTGTGCTTTGTCTTTTGAAACGTAGAATCCAGTACACTCTAATACTACATCAACATCTAATTCTCCCCAAGGAAGGTTTTTAGCGTCTCTCTCAGCATAGATTTTTAATTCTTTACCGTCTACTTTAATTCCACCTTCTACAGCTTCGATTGAATTTTCTTTATATCTACCTTGAGCTGTATCATACTTTAATAAGTATGCTAATGTTTCTGCGTCTGTTAAATCGTTTATAGCAACGATATCAAACTCAGGTGAATCGAACATTAATCTGAATGCTAATCTACCTATTCTTCCAAATCCGTTAATTGCAACTTTAACTGCCATTAAGAATACCTCCTAATAAATTTTGTTATATATATTAATATAACTTATACACATTCTAATATAGCTTATAAAATAAAGCTTGTCAATCCATTCTTGAATTATTATTCTTTCTGTATATAGTTAATACAGTATGCTCTTTTTTCGTTAATTTTTTGTTAACAAATTTTTCATGTCCTGAGATAATTCAATTTCAATAATTTGCTCTTTTTTGCTTGTTGGATTATTAAATTTTAACTTATAAGCGTGTAACATCTGCCTACTTGCTCTTTCATCTTTTCCACCATACAATTCATCTCCTATTATAGGATGACCTAGTGTACTCAAATGCACTCTAATTTGATGAGTACGTCCTGTAAACAACTGACATTCTACCAAAGTCAAATCTTGCTCTTCGAATCTTTCCAAAACTTTAAAAGCTGTTTTAGCATATTGCCCTCCAGCTTCTACTTCCAAAACTTCCCGTTTCAGATTGTCTCCTACTCTACCAATAGAGTTTTCAACTACAAATTCATCTTCTTTAATGATACCTTTTACTATTGTTTGATACCATTTCTGCACCTGACATTTTTCTTGTAAATAAGCCTGTGCATAAGAGTTTTTGGTAATTACTATAATACCACTTGTATTCATATCTAATCTATTATAAAATCTTGGGACAACTGAGAGATTCTTCACTTTTTTAAAGTGATGTACAACCCCATTTGCCAAAGTTTTATCTGCTTTTTTAAGTGTTGGATGAACTATTAAAAATGGTTCTTTATTAACAATCAACAAATCTTGATCTTCATAAATTATATCTAAGTTCATCTCAATTGGCTTTATATTTGTTCCTTTTTCCTTTTCGATAACAACTAATCTATTAAGAGGTCTTACTTTTTTACTAGCTTTGACTTCTTTATTATCAAGGAGAAATTTCAAATTTCTTATACTTCTACTAGAATACTCCTGTACTTCCTTAAGATATTTAGATACAGTATACCCTTTATATTCTTTTTCTATTACAAATTTTCTCATAATTTGAGCCCTTCATTATTACAAATTACACACATATATAATATCAAAATTTACAAACTATGTCAAATGATAAATGCTCCTTTTTTGAATTTTAGTTATTTTCTTCACTTTGCTTATGGAACACAGATATATTTATTACTAATTTTTCAAAGTTCAAATTCTTTATTTTATTAGTAAACTAATCCAAAAATTAAAAGATGTGATTTTTTTCTACTAATTTTTTCATTGTTTATATTTTTTTGTTAAAATTTACTCTGTTCAATTTTTCTAAAAAAAGCTGACACCAAAAGGTATCAGCTCTAATTTTTATATAAATCTAATCTTGTGATTTAGTTTTGATATCTATACTATCCGAACCAAATTCAACAACTG
>CAZHXU010000258.1:0-4172 GCA_964536535.1 uncultured Fusobacteriaceae bacterium | reverse complement strand
AAAAATAACAGTTAAATTATTAATCTATAATATAGAAAAAAGGGGCTATTAAGCCCCTCTACTCTATAACTTCCTAAATTTATATAATTCATCTCTATTTTTATCTATCTCGTCCCTCAAAAGTCCATAGATAATTTTATTATCAAAACCATTATTAGTTTTGTAATAATCTCTAAGACAAGCTTCCTTTTCAAAAGACAATTTTTCAGCTATTTTCAATGAGCCAATATTTTCTCCATAAGCATCTAAAGTTAACCTATGGAAATTAAGGTAATTGTAAGCATAAAAAATTAGAAACTCACAAGCTAATGTCCCATACCCTTTGTTCCAATGTTTTCTTGGTATTTGATAACCAACTTCATAAACACCCTCTACAAAATCTAGTGAATTGAGTCCTGTAACACCCAAAAACTCTTTTGTATTTTTGTCTCTAAGAGTAAAAACAAAGTTTGTTGGTTTCTCTTCTTTTTTTATACTTTCGGCAAGTCCTCCAAAATAGCCTTTATAAACTTCTGTTGGTGAAGGGCAAAAATAAAGATATCTTCCCACTTCTTTATCTTCCAACATATTTACTATGTCTTCTACATCTTTTTCCTCCAAAAGTTTAAATATTATATTGTTATTTTGAAACTTCAAATTCTTATCTATCAATTTTTTCTCCTTTTTTAAACTAGTATTTTTTTTATAAAAACTAGTTAAACCTAGACATCAAGTCACCTCCTTTTTACCTTTTATTACTATATCCAGTAATAAAACTATTCTTTTACTGTACAAATATTTTCTTCTAGTTTATTTCTACTAATATATGTTAAAACGAAAGTTGTTCCAATTTGAAAGAAAAATGCTACTAACCATATAAAATTATACCCGAAATTATTTATAAGTAAACCTATAAATATAGATAAAAAGAAACCACTTAGGGATATAAGAGCTGAATATGCTGATGAATATGAGCTTCTTAACTCTTCTGGCACATAATCTTCAAACCAAATACTTGCAGCACTATTCATTCCATAACCTATTTCAAATAGGAATATTCCAACTAGGTAGAAGTAGAAGTTTTCTTTCATAAATACAAGTAAAAACCCTACAGCTACTATTATTTTTGCCAATATAGATATATTTATACTCTTCATTTTTTTGCTAAGTTTTACTGTTATCAAATTTCCTAACATAATTATACCCATAAAAACTGTCATTAATATACCAATATAACTAGAACTTTTCCCCAATACATCAACTAAATATATTTGCCATGAGAGCATAAATATCAAAAAACCACCTTGACTTAGGGAGCCGTTGAGTAGAAGGAATTTCATATTTTTGTCTCTAAGACATTTTTTACTAACATCAACTAAGTTTTCTAAAAAATTATTCCCTTCTACTCTCCCTTTGTTATCTGGTAGATAACAAAGAGCTACTACTCCCAAAATTATATTAATACTTCCTACTACAAGAAGTGCATATACAAAACTTATTTTTACAATAAATATACTTAAAAAAGCACCTAATATCCCAAAACTTTGAGCTATAGTAGATATTTTAGGAAAGATTCTGTCTTTTTCTGCAAAAGTATTTGTTTTTTTCATAACTCCCATAATCCAAGCTATTGGTGCTCCTGAAATCAAAGCTATACCAAGAGAGATTATTATTTGTGATAATAAGACTAAATAATAATTTGGACATATTGCAAATATTATCATTCCAAAACCTATTACCAAATAACCTAAACTTGCCGTTTTTTTTCTACCTATCTTATCCGATATTATCCCTGTTGGGTAATCAAAAATAGCTAATGAGATAGAAGCTATTGCAAATACACTGCTTATCTCAAGTGGACTTAAACCAATAAAATTCATATGTAGAATAAAAACAGCACCATACATCTTGTCTGCCATGCTAAACAAACTTCTCAAAAAAGTAAATAGTTTTATCGACCGCCGATACATCACCAAATCTTCCATAATATCTCCCCCTATTTTTTATATTAAGAAGTATTATACAGAATTATATAATCAGGGTCAATATTATTTTATATTATACCAGTATTTTTCTTATTCTATCTGGTATCATTACTACTTCTACCCCAAGATCCTTTGGTCTAAACTCCTTATCTATACATTCATCCCAATATTCTAAGTGCTTTTTATCTATATAATGATTTGATTCTTCTACTTCTATTCCGCCTTCTCCTTGGATAGAATACCAGTAGAGGTACTCATTACCATCTAACTCTTCTCTTAATATAGTTTCTACATACATCTTTTCACCTTCAAGAGTTAATAAAACATCTTTCATATTATCATTAAGAAACTTCATCCATTCATTTACTTTTTCACTTTTACCCTTTTTCACCCTAAACCTTGTTAATTCTATATTCATACTTCCCCCATTAATACAAATAAAATTTAATTTTCATTTAACCAATATTCTTTACCATCACGAGTTCTATCCAAGAATCCATAAGCTATTAGATAACGTCTAACAGTTACAAAATCATCATGAAACTCTTTAATAAATGTATTTATTTGATTTTCATTATATTTAACTCCGTAGTTTAGATGATTTGCTAAATACATCAGTATCACTATCTTTTCCTTTTCTTTTTTCGGGAATTTTTTTAGACTACCGTCTTCTAGTACAAACCTTTCAAGTATCTTTTCCCTATCCTTTTCATCAATAGCATACCTTTCATCTATTTGTTTTGCACCTTTATGTATCTCAACCATCTCTTTTTCATCAAGATTCTCTAAGTATAAAAGATCCATCAAAGCCAAAAATACCTTTGCTTGTTTTTGTTTTTCTTTTAATCTAAATCTATGATTTCTAATTGCTGATGTAGTCAAATCCCTTTCTTCTGCTATATCTTTATCTGTTTTACCAAGGAAAAAATCTTCTATAAGGCTTGTTTGAACTTCAGATAAACCTGTATATTTTTTGTCCATGTGTATTAATATATCAAAAGTTGATTCATGAGCTTCTTTTATATGATCAACTATAGCTTTTTTGGCTTCAAGAAACTTGTTGTCTTTTGGATATATAACTCCTTCTTCATAAAATCTTCCACAACAAGTACAAATATATCTATCATTTTTTCTAACAAAACCATTTTTTATCTCATCTATGCTACTATTCCAAAACAATTCTGACACATCTTTTATAGATAAAAAGTCTCCTTGATTTTTTTCTATATTTTCTTTTCTTTTTTCCTTTAATTTAAGTAGTTTTTCTCTATCAACCTCTTTTTTTCTTGTATTATAGCCCTTTTCATCATAGGGATTTAACATATCAAAATATCTTTTTTCTAATTCTGTAAGTTTTCTATTAGCTTCTTTTATACTTAAGCCCTCAAGGTCTATTCTTTCCAAAACTTCAAATTCAAATCCTTCTAAACCTTGTTTATTATAGTCTTCTTGCAAATCCTTAATGGACATACTTCCCATCTTTAGTTCAAATTTGATTCTATTTTCCAAAGCTTCTACATTTTTACTTTTTTCCAAATATATTTTGTTATTTTCTACATTTGTTATTTTTAAAATACCACTTTTCATCTCAAACTCCTTTTCTAACGTTTTTACTTTACGTTAGTATTATATCTAACAAAATTTAAAAAATCAAGTTTTTGTGCTTATTTGTATTTAAAATTAGTAATTTTATAAAAAAAGATGTATAATTTTTATAAATATGTATTTAGGAGGACAATATGATTGAGGTGGTAGAGGCTAGAGTAGAAGATAGGGCTATAATAGCTGATATATGTAGAGATTGTAATAGTCAATATGAAGAGTTATTTCCAGATTTTTTACTCGAACAAGCTAATTTTTTAGAAAAATACACACCAATAGATTATTATTTTAAAGTAATCAAAGTTAATGAAAAAATAATTGGATTTTTGGCACTAAAAGTCTTAAATAAAAATTCTTACTACTTAGCTATGCTTTATTTATACAAATCAGAACAGAAAAAAGGTTACGGAAAACAAACTCTCAAAGTGTTAGAAAATTTACTAACAGGAAAAAAATTATATCTTCTAGCACATAAGGATGCTTATTGGGCACTTAATTTTTACAAAAGAAATGGATTTGAGGTTATAGCAACAGAAGAAAAGGATATTGTTAGTTATAACAATGAAATGATGAAGAATTATTATTATAAAGATACATATTTATTTA
>CAZHXU010000257.1:0-4184 GCA_964536535.1 uncultured Fusobacteriaceae bacterium | reverse complement strand
AAATAAAAGGGGAATATATGAAGACACAATTAAAAAAAGGAGTTTTGGAAATGTGTGTATTATCATTACTTAGAAAAAAAGATCATTACGCATATGAGATAGTACAAACATTATCTAAAACAGTAGAAATATCAGAAGGAACAATTTATCCACTTATGCGTAGATTACGTAAGGAAAAATTAGTAGAAACATATCTTATTGAATCTGAGAGTGGACCGCCAAGAAAATATTATAAATTAGAAGAAGAAGGGCATAGAGTTTTGGCAAGTATGGTTACAGAATGGATAAGTTTTAGTAGAGAAGTAAATGAACTATTAGGAATTTAGGAGGAGAATTATGATGATGATCTTTAATCCATTTGGAATAATTGGAATACTATTTACCCTTGTAATTACCTTTTATTTAATAAAATGGAGTTTGACTTTAGCAATGTTTTTTGTAGGAACTATATTAACAATAGTAGCTTTTGTACTTTTACCAGTATTTGTAATACCAATGTTAATATTGTTTTTGCCTTTGATTATAATACTTAAATTGATTTTTTAATGGAGACGATGATGAAAAAAGATAAATGGATAGAAGAACTTAGTATAGCTCTAGGTTCTATGGAAAAAGATGAAAAAGACGAAATAATAAGAGACTATGAAGAATATTTTTATGATGCTATAGAAAGTGGTAGAACCGAAGAAGAAATAACAGAATCATTAGGAAACCCAAAAAAAATAGCAAAAGAATTGAAAGCAGATTATTTAATAAAAGAAACTAGAAAGAATATGACATTTAAAAATACTCTTAAAGCAATATTTGCTATATTAACATTGAGTTTCTTTAATTTGACTATAATGATAGGACCAATTATTGCCATATTAGCAATAATATTTGCAGTAATAGTAGCTGGAATCTCTCTGGCAGGAGCAGGAATAGTATGTTTTTTTGTTGGTTTATTTGTATTACTTGGTTTCCCAATTATGATACTAACAACTCCGCCATTTGTAGCAATATTTGTTGGATTATTACTATTTAGTTTGGGAGGAATGTTCGTAATATTCTCTATAGTTATATCAAAATGGACATTTAAAGTACTGGCTAAATATGTAAAATTGAACATTAATTTTGTTAAAGGAGGCAGAGAATGAAAAAACTATTCTTAATATTTTTAACAGTATTTGTTGTATCTGCTGCAACTTTGGGATTATATCTATCTAAAGATGGTTTGAACTTTGATAGTTGGGAAAAAAATATTAAAACAGAAAATAAATATGCTAAAGAATTTGAAGTTGATGAAAGTCAATTTGGAAATATTGTAATAAATTTGGAAAGAGGATTTATTAATATTAAAAAAGGTGAAAAATTTGGATTTTATTTGAAAAGCCAAAAAAACCTTGATGAAGAAATGTTTGAAATAAGAGATGGAAGCCTATATTATAAGGGAGTAATTAGTGAAGTAGAAGTAATTGTAATACTGCCAGAAAATAAAGAGTTTGATATTGATTTGGATATGAATATTGGTGATATAGAAGTAGGAGATATTAACAATGCAAAAGTTAAATTATCTATTGGAAATATTGATATGATTAATATTAAAAATATAGATAAGTTAGAGCTGGGGACAGGAAATGCTACTCTTGAAAAAATAGGAAGTATTGGAGAAGTTGTATTAAATATAGGTGATTTGGAAGTAGAAATATTAAATCAAAATAAAGAATTTAGGGTAATTAATAAAATTGGAGATATTGAACTTTATATAAATGAAGATTTTGATGGTAAATTAAGTACAGATTTGGGCTTGGGTGAGCTTGATTTGAAGGGAATATCAGGTGGAGATAAATATTTAGGGTATATAAAAAGCACTATTGGAGATGTAAATATAGAAGGAGTAAACAATGGAAAATAAACTTAGAAAAAATAATGATGATAAAGTTATAGCTGGAGTATGTAGTGGTATAGCAAAGTATTTTAGAGTAGAAAGCTGGATTATACGGGCAGCTTTTGTACTGGGGATATTAGTTGGTTTATCTACAGTTCCAGTATATATTGTACTTGCTATATTTATGCCAAATGATTATTAGGAGGAAAAATGAAGAAGATATTACTTGTATTTTTGCTTGGCATAACATCTATTTTTTCTCTTGATTTTGAAAAAGAGATAAAAGCAACAGGCGTAGAAAGATTATCTTATGAAGGCTATGGCAGAATAAACATAAAAAAAGGGGATACAAAAAGCATAAGTATAAAAAGTAATTTTGAAGAAAGTCTTAATATGTTTCAGACAGATAAAAGTTTTAAAAAGATGACTATAAAGTATAATGGGGATAAAATGATTGATTTTGAACCTGTGCTTATAGAAATAGAAATAGTACTTGATAAGTTGGAATTTCTAGAGATAGAAGGGGGAACAATAACAAGTATTGAAGGATTTGATAATAAAAATCTAGAATTATTAGTAAAAGGGGCAAGTAAAGTTAAGGGAACTGATATAAACATAAAAAAAGTAAATGTTTCTATAGGGGGAGCAAGTCACATAAACTTTGAGGGGAGAAGTAATGAAGTAGAAGTGACTATATCTGGTGCAGGAAATTTTTTAGGCAGAGATTATAAAGTAGAAAAAGCTAAAGTGGAACTAAATGGAGCAGGAATAGTAACAATTAATCCTAGTGAAACTTTGGAAGGAAGTATTAATGGAATAGGAACTGTGAAATACTTTGGAAATCCTAAAAAAGTAGATGTAGATATAAACGGATTAGGGAAATTATTAGAAGATTAAAAGGAGAAAATGATGAAAAAGAAAATAGGAATATTTGTTATGTTAGTATCACTTAGTTTGTTTGGAAAAGAAAATAGAGAAGTAAATTATTTTAATCAAATAGAAATAAATGGCGGCGGAGAAGCTTATATTACCCAAGGGGAAAAAGAGAGCCTTTTTATAGAAGGTGATGAAGAAGTAATTAAATATGTAAAAACTTATATAAGAAATAACAAACTTATTATTGAAATAGATAAACCGTGGTATAAATTGGGCTATATAGATACGAAAACCCTAAAGTACCATATAGTTGTAAAAGATTTGAATGAATATGAATCAAATGGAAGTATAGATACTTTTATTTCTAGTTTAGAATCTGATAATTTTGAATTGGAAGTAAATGGAAGTGGAGATGTAAGTATAGGTGAAGGACATATAATTAACCTTGATATATCTATCTCTGGAAGTGGAGAAGTAGAAGTTGGGAATCTAGTTTCTAAAAGTCTTGAGTATGAGTCAAATGGAAGTGGTCAATTTGTTGGAGTAGATTTGGCTATAGAAAATGCTGAATTTGATATGAATGGAAGTGGAGAAGTGACTATATCAGGAATGGGAAATAGTGTTGAAGTAGAAGTTTCTGGTAGTGGTCATTTTGAAGGAAAAGATTTTGTAGTACAAAATGGAAAATTAGAAATATCAGGAAGTGGGAAAAGTAGCTTTAATATAGGAAATTCATTAGAATTAGATATACAAGGTTCTGGAGAAGTTGATATATATGGTGAAGGAAAAATAACAAAAGCTAGTATTTCAGGAAGTGGATCTTATAATAGAAAATAAAAGTTTTTTAAAATAGAAGATTATTTAAAAAATAATTATTTTTACTTTTAATCTTTTTAAAAAAAGATTATAAACCCTTAAATATAAGAGTTTTGAAGAGTTTTTAAATTTTGTAAAGATAAATACAAGTACACAAAAAATACAAAATGATTGATTATACTAATCTTAAGGGGGTAGTATAATGATTAAAAATCGTAATAAATATCTACTTCTACTTCTACCACTTACTCTCATATTAATATTGTTTGGTGGAGATCAAGTGAGTGCAGTAAAAAATTATGGAAATATGTCTTTTAAAGAGAGAATAGAGTTTAATAAAATAGTTAAGGAACAAGAGATAAAAATATCTAGTTTGGAGAGATATAGGGTAGAAGTAGAGGATAAAATTTTTTTTGAGAGTAGTAAAGAAGAAGTAGATTTAGAAAAAATTGAAGAATTAGAAGGCGAAATTGTAACAACTGAAGAACTTATCAAAAAAGAGGGCAGAGAATTTGTAACTGAAGTAAAAGATAAGTTTGGAATTGATTTGGCAAAGCTAGAAACTGATTAACTAATAACAAATATACTATAAAAAAGGGAAGCTCTTGTAGCTTTCTTTTTGTTT
>CAZHXU010000256.1:0-4191 GCA_964536535.1 uncultured Fusobacteriaceae bacterium | reverse complement strand
TACAAGAATAATTTGGGGTGGTTAGTTTGAAAAGATATCAATTTGTAAGGGTAAAATGGGATAGTGAAAAAAATGAAGGTTTCTTATTTCTTAGAAATCTTGAAGATAATAATTTTATTCAGAAAAAATTTGGAAAAAGAATTAATATAATTAGGGAAGATAAAAAATTGTGTTTAGGTTATCATGATTATATTACTAAAGAGTATCATCCCTGTGAGAAAAATATGGATATGACTGGTAGTAAATTTGATAGGTGTTTTACTTGTAATGAACTTGATGGATTTTCGACATGCCTATATTGTAAAGGAGTAGATTGTAAATCAAGAGTAGAAGATGTAATTGCTTATTGTAATGAACCCCACGTAGTTTATCTTACATATTTTGGTCAAGATAAATATAAAGTTGGAACCACTTCGTATAAAAGAAGATATGAAAGATTATTGGAACAAGGAGCGAGTAGAAGTCTTATTATTGCCACTGGAACTGGTAAACAAGTAAGGAAAATAGAAGATAATATTGGAAAATTAGGCTTGTATACACTTATACAGCCAAGTTATAAAATGAAAAATCTACTTTATTTAGATAAAAAAAATTATGAAGAGTTATTATTAGAAAAATATAACTGGATTAAGGAAAATTTAGATGAAGATTTTTCAGTAAATTTTGTAAATGGTCAATATATAGAATTTGATAATGTAGAAAAATTGGATAAAATAATTCCTAAAAGCTCTAGTCAACTTAGTTTGTTTGGTGGTGCAAGTGAAGAAAAAGCTGAATATACTATTGTAAAAGAAACTTTTGAAATATATGGAGAAGTTTTGGGACTTTTGGGGCAATTACTTGTTTATAAAGAAAAAGGGCAAGTTAAAGTAACAAATCTGAAGAAGTGGCAGGGGTATATAGTAGAAGTCTGAGGAGGCTATTGCCTATGGAAAAGTTAATTAAATCAAGAGGAGGAATAATCTATAGGAAAAATAATGAAAAAATAGAATTTCTTCTTATTAAACATATTAAAGGTGGACACTGGGGATTCCCAAAGGGACAAAAAGAAGGTGACGAAGGACCTTGTAAAACTGCCAAAAGAGAAGTGTTTGAAGAAGTTGGATTAACTGTGAGATTTTTTGATGATTTTGCAATGAAAGATGTATATTCTTTTTCTAAAAGACAAAAAGAAGTAATATACTACTTGGCTAAAGTAGATTATGATGTAGATATTACCCTTGATAAAAATGAAATTAAAGTATATAGATGGGAAGAATTTGATAGAGCATTAAAACTCATTTATCACGACAGTTTGAGGTATATACTAAAAAAAGCAAAGGAAGAAATATGGAAAAAAGAGGAGATAGATTAATAAGATTTGATAAAAGATATTTTGTATTTTCAGTAATTATTTTTATATTATTAATCTTTATAGCTTTATTTACAAAAGGATTTATAAGAGGTTTTATTGGAGATATATTAGTAATGTTTTTTATGTATTATTCATTACTTGTATTTTTTAGATTTAATAAAAAAATCCTTCTACCTTCCCTCTTCCTATTTAGTGTAGGAATAGAAGTCCTCCAGTATTTTGAAATAGTAAAAATACTTGGGCTTGAAGGTAATAAAATTGCATCTACTGTAATAGGAACAACTTTTGATATAAAAGACATAGTTGCATATGGAATAGGGACTGTACTAATATATATCATAAACAAAATATAGTTTACTTACTTTGAAAATTGTTGTATGATATATGTAATATACTAAGGGAGGCTTATTGTGTCGATAATTAATATTAGAAATGCCAGAGAAGAAGATATATTTGTAGAATACTTTGTAAGTAAATATAAAGAAAATTTAGAAGCTAATTTTGGAAGAGAGTTTTTAGAAAAAATTGGAGATGAAGATATTTTTTCAAAGGAAAATTTTATTGTTTTAACTGAAAATAATAGTCAAAAAGGATTTGTAATAAATTTTGAATTTGATAAAAATTTCTATAATTTCTTGGAAAAAAAAGAAGAAGGTTTTTTGAATAAACTTATTGGGAAATTCAAAAAAAGAGAAAATATTACTATTGAAGTACCTGAAAATGTTTTGTATATTCCGTACATTAACCTAGAAAATTTGGAGTATCTAAAAGGTTTGGTAAAATATGCTGAAATAAAAAAAGTAAGCAAAAACCTTTCTCAAGTAGTTGTAGATTGTAGTTTAGAACAAAAAGAAATTTTTCCTCTACTGGAAGAACTTGGTTATGTAAAAAATTCATATGAAAATAGGGACTTTTTGGGTAGAAGTGTAGTTAGATATATAAAAAAATAAACTGGGATTTATACCAGATTCTAAAAAACGACTAATTTTTAAAATTAGCCGTTTTTTCTTTTTATAAAAAAAGAGTTTAATAAAAAGTAATAATTAGGTCTTTAGTCATTTTATCTTTTATCTAATTTATTTAAAAACTACAAATTGACCAGTAAAAGTAGCTTCTACTCCATTACTTCCTATAATATTACTTTCTAGAACAATCCTACTTTTTCCAAATTTTTCATATGTTTTCAAAAACTTTATTATCTTTTTTTCATCTGTAAGAGCACAAGTTACATAAAAATCATCTTTTATAGGTTTTATATATTTTACACTACTACTTTGTATAACAACATGAGCTTCTTTATCTATTTTTTTAATATGTTTATAGACCATAGCCCAACATGAAAGTGTCAGAAATGTATTTATACTGCCACCAAATGCAGTATGTTTATGATTAATGTTTTTTTCTAAAGAACCCTTTATTTTAATTAGATTATCTTCGTAATTACATACTGTCAAACCCATTTCATTTGTTATAGGAATTTTTTCAAATAACATCTTTTCAAAATCTTTAGTATTCATTAACAACTCCTTTCAAATTTATCTAATATAATTTTACCATAAAAAGAGTAAAAATAGAAAAATAGAGTAAATTATAATAAGAAAGAATTAAGGTGATTTTATGAAAAAGTATTTTAAAAAGAAAAAAATTGAAATATATCTAATCCTATTCTTTTTTCTATTTCCATTATTTTTAATAGAAGATCTTAGTTTTATTAAGAGAATTAAAGAGAAGAATAGTACAAATATTGAAGTAGTTAAAGAATTAAATAGAGAAAAAAATCTGAAATATTTTTTATTAATGGTACTTATTTTTTCAGAAGTATTTATCTATAAAAAAATAAGGTATTATTTGGAAAAGATAAATGAAAGTAAAAATAGACTAGAAAAAATAAGGAAAAAAGTTAATGAAAATAATCAATTAGAATCTTTAGAAGATTATTATAAATTGATTAAATCCATAGAAAAATATATGAGTTATTTAGACAATATAAATACTTGTTATCAAAGTGAATATGAAGAACTTGAAGGAAAGATAGAAGGATTAAAGGATATATTAGTAGAAGTAGCAGTAACTAGTGAATATCAGTACAGGTATTTTACAGATGCTTCTGATAAATTTAATACACTAATGGGAAATATATTAGAAAATAATAAAAGAGTAAAAAAACTTAGACTAATATCTAAAAATACAAAAAAGAGTACTAGTCATATAATTGATGAATCAAAAAGTTTGAAAAAACTAATTGAAGAACTTTTTGGCAGTGCAAAAGAAATAGAAAAAATAACGGAACTTATAGAAAAATTATCATTTCAAACGACAATTTTAGCACTAAATTCTTCTGTAGAAAGTGTTAGAAGTGGAAGCGATAATAATAGCTCTTTTGATATTATTTCAACAGAAATACACCATCTTTCAACAGATAGTAAAAGGGCAGCAAGCCGTGTGAGAGAAATAAGTATGAGTAATAGTATGAAAGTAATAAAAATGGAAGAAACACTTGATACTACAATGCAGTTTATAGAAATTATCACAAAAAAAGTAGATAATTTATTGTTACTTATAAACAATATTAAGGAAGTTTTTGATGTAGAAGTAGAAGATATAAAAGAGTTAGAAAGTTTGATAAAAATGATAGAAAAAATAGTTAAAGAAAGTGCTAATAGAAGTAAAGAAGTTCATTCTAAAAGTAAAGAGTTATTTGATGAAGTAAAAAAGAGTGTTAAAGAATGTAAGATTGATTATATAAATGAAGAATAATTTTATAGAAGACTTGGTAAAAAATATACCAAGTCTTTTTATTGTATAAGTATTCTAATTAATATAAAAATATAAAAATT
>CAZHXU010000255.1:0-4193 GCA_964536535.1 uncultured Fusobacteriaceae bacterium | reverse complement strand
AAATTTAAAAGGCTAATTTAGAACTAGCCTTTTAAGAAATTTATATTTAATAATAAATCTTTAGATAAATTAAAATTAAGTTTTAATAAGTTTTTTTGCTTCATCATTTAAAACAATATTTGCTTCGTTTATTTTGTTGTATGTATTGTGTAAGTTGTCAACAAGAGATCTTAAACTTTCTAAATCTTCATTTGAAGAATGAGCTTTGTCATTAGCAGAATTAATAATAGTAAATAACTCTTGAGAAAATGGTATGATTTTTTCAGTTTCCCCTTTAGTATTTTCAGCTAATTTCCTAACTTCGTCAGCAACAACACTAAATCCTCTTCCATGTTCACCAGCTCTAGCTGATTCTATAGCTGCATTTAGAGCTAATAAATTTGTTTGTTCACTTATTTTGTTTATGGCTTCAATAATTGGATTAATTTGTTTTAGTATATCTTTACTTTCTTCAAATTCTCTTACCATACTTTGGAATTTGTCTTTTTGTTCATTAAATATTTCTGTTAAAGATTCAGTTTGAACTTTCATTTCACTATTATGCTCGTTAAAGTTATTCATTACTTCAAATAATTTTTCACCAAGATTTCTACTTGTTTCTCTTCCTGTTTCTTCTACTTCTTCCTTAAGTATTTCGATAGTTGCAAGATTTTCTTCAAGTTCTCTTGCTTGATTTTCCAGTTTTATTTTTTCTTTTTCAATTAATTTAGTTTTGTAATGTTGGCAGTTATCTACTATATTTAGTTTGTTGTGTATAGCTTTTGCCATATCATAACACGAGTTATAACCACAAGCAGCACAATTTAATTCATCAGTTAAACTATCTTTTTCTAACAAATCATAGATTTTTTTAAGGTCAGATTCGTTCATTTCTTTTATGTTTCCATTTGAGCTCAAATTTTTGTAGGCAACATTAGCAAGGTCTTTGTGCCAATAAGTATTTATTATTTTATCTATTCTTCTTCTACCCAATTTCTTCCTAATAAAACTATCTTTATACTTATCTTCTTGCTTCTTTCTCCTTGCATTTGTATGTTTTTCAACTTCTTCAATATGTTTATCAGCAACAATACTTCCAGGACCTGTATTACAGCCATAATCACAATTTAGGCAGTCAACAAGTAGAAGTTTTCCTCTACGTTTATCAGCAGGCAACTTATCAAGATAAGTATAGATATTATGTATACCTTCGATTTTTCTCGTAAATTCTTCTGCATTAGGCACAAATCTTTTTAAAGTTTCAAGTAGTCCACCTGGATTTGAGAATATAACAGCTCTTTCAGCTGGAGGATTGTCATAATCACTATCGTTAAAGTTGCTTATATTTATATTTTTTTTATCAAAATGCTCTTTTAGACTTTTAAAAGTTACATTGTAGGAATAATTTGTATAAGTGTCCAATTCAAGTTTTTTGGCTATACATGGAGATATTAAAACAACTTTTGAATTTCTATATTCATTATAGTGTTTTTTTATGTAATTGATAGTATGCATAACTGGACTATGAACAGGAGCTAGATGTGGAATAAGCTCAGGTTTATATGTCTGAATATACTGAGTAATTGCAGGACAGGGCTGAGTGATATGCAACATATCAGAGTTATTCTTAACATGCTCTACATAAGATTTTACCGTCAATTCAGCACCAAAACTTACATCAAATACAGCTTTTGCACCAATAGACTTTAACCATGTGTTAATTTTTAAATATTCTTGGGGAAAGTTGGCAACTATTGCAGGTGCGACTATTGCTATCCAATCTTCCTTTTTTGCGTCAGATATAAATCTTTCAAAATCATCAACGTAATACCTAGCTTCGTGACTACATTCTGTAATACAGTTTCCACAGGCTATACAGGCTTTATTATTGATATCAACAATCTCTCCAGTAGCGTTATTACAGAACTTTACAGGACAAGCTTGTATACACATATGGCAATTGACACACTTATCCTTATCAACTTGAATCAAATCTCTCATGCTTCCTCCTAATAGTAGAATAATATTATTTAAATTGTACAAAAAATGGAACACAATGTCAATAAAGAACAAAAAATTCGAAAAGAATACTTTTGAAGAATATTTTATCTGTGGCAAAAAAAGAAAATAATCAATGAAACTATTGATAATTTTATTGAATAACTCAAGAATGTAAAAAAATTAAAACAAATATTTTTTTAAGAATAAATATTATTATTTACCATAAAGTAACAATATATAAATCATATCCTTGATACTTTTTAAAAATTCTTATATAATATAAAATAGTTTATGAAAGAAGGTAGAAGATGAATATAAAATTAAGAGCAGTTGAACTATTAAGACAATATGAAGAGGGGAAATACTCTAATATAGCATTAAATGAATACTTGAAGATAAATAAATTATCAAATGGTGAAAAGGCATTTTTAACAGAAGTTTTTTATGGAGTAATTAGAAATGTAATATTTTTAGATTACCAAATAGATAAAAGAGCAAAAAAGATAAAAAAGCAATGGATACGTAACTTATTACGTATATCTATCTACCAAACAACATTTATGGATAGTGATAACAAAGGAATAGCTTGGGAAGCTACAGAACTTACAAAGAAAAAGTTTGGACCTGTGTTAGGTAAATTTGTAAATGGTTTACTTCGTAACTATATGAGAGAGATGGATAATGAAATAAAAGATCTTGAGAACAAAAAAGATTATGGAAGACTTTTATCATATCCACAATGGTTTGTAGAAAAGATAAACAAACAATATGGAGATAAAAGTTTAGATTTGTTAAAATCTCTAAAAGAAACTCCTCTTATGAGTTATAGAGTTAATAATCTAAAATATACTAGAGAAGAATTTGAAGATTTAATAGGAAAAAATAATTTGAAAATAATAAATCAAATAGGAGATTTGTATTATGTTCAAGGTAGAAGTTTACTTGATACAGTAGAGTTTGCAGAAGGAAAAATCATTGTTCAAGATGGTAGTTCATACTTAGCTTCTACTCTACTTGACGCACAAGAAAACCACCTAGTTTTAGACAGTTGTTCTGCACCAGGAGGTAAAGCTTTTGCTATAGCAGATACTATGAATAACAAAGGAAAGATAGTAGCTCTTGATATACATGAGCATAAGATAGAACTTATTGAAAAAAATGGAGAAAAATTAGGTATAGATATAATAGATGCTAGATTAAAAGATGGTAGAAAAGCAGAAGAATTAAATGAAGAGTTTGATAGAATCCTTGTAGACGCACCTTGTAGTGGATTTGGAGTAATCAGAAAAAAACCAGAAGGTGTATACAATAAAACTATGAAAAATGTAAAGGAGTTATCACAACTTCAATATGATATTCTTTCATCAAGTAGTAAAAGACTTAAAAAAGGTGGAAAATTAATCTACTCAACTTGTACATTGTTACAAGAAGAAAATATGGATAATTTAGCCAAATTCCTTGGGGAGCACAAGGGGTATGAAGTAGAAGAGATAAATATTCCTGAAAATGTAGAATACATAAAAGATGATTTGGGAGGAATAACAATAATCGACAAATACTTAGATGGGTTCTATATAGTAAAGTTAAAAAAGGTGGACTAAGATGTTAGATGAACTAAAAGAAGCAAATGAATATATAACAAGTAAGATAAAAGAAACAGATAAAAATATACTTGAGATGGAAGATTATGCAAGAGAGTATAATGTGCCTATAATTACAAAAGAAGTAGCAGAGTATTTAAAATTTACTGTTAATAATGGTAAGTACAAAAACATACTAGAAATAGGAGCTGCAATTGGTTATAGTGGAAGTATTATGGCTATAGAAACAGCAAAAGTTGGAGGAAAACTGACTACGGTTGAGATAGATGAAGAGCGTTATGAAGAAGCAAAAAAGAACTTTGAGAAAAATTCTTTAGAGAATGTAGAATTAATTTTTGGAGATGCACTAGAAGAATTGCCAAAACTTACTGGTGAATACGATTTTATCTTTATGGATGCAGCAAAGGGAAAATACAGAGAGTTTTTTGATATAGTTTATCCAAAACTAGCAAAAGACGGAGTTATTTTTATAGACAATATAATGTTTAGAGGGTATTTGTACAAAGAATATCCAAAAAGGTTCAAAACTATAGTTAGAAAACTAAATGAATTTATAGATTATTTATATGCAGAGCACGACTTTGTTTTATTACCTTTTGGGGATGGAATAGG
>CAZHXU010000254.1:0-4239 GCA_964536535.1 uncultured Fusobacteriaceae bacterium | reverse complement strand
CTCTTGCCATAGAAGATATAAAAACAAGAGTTTTACTTGGTCATTCTGAAGGTGATGGTGAAGCAGAAGAGATTAAACTTGGACTTTTAACTATGGGTCCACAAGGAGAATTACAAATTATCGAATCTACACCAAATCCAGAAGAGGGAGCGTTAGTTAAAGTAGAAGATAACAACTCTACAGCTCTTGCAGAAATATTTAAAGGTGATTATGAAGAAATAAATGAACAACCAAATGATTATATAGGAGATTTAGTAGTAAGAACATTTGTTCCACTACCTGCTACAATTAGTGAAATAAACTATGATGTAGAAGTTTCAAATTATAATGCATATTTAGATTTTTATAAAAATGCTCAAGAAGATTTTGTAAAAGTGTCTAAACCATTAATTGAAAAGATAATGGGAATAAAAATGTTCTTTGATCAATATGAAACTAAAAGTAAAAATATGACTCCTCAATTATTAGTGACAAATACTAAAGTAGAGATGTTATTAAAAGGAGATAATAAAAAAGCATTAGAAAGTTATTTTAATACTACAAATAACAAAAATGATTATGAAAATACTTTGTGGTTTGGAATAGTTCCTAATATTAATCTTGATGCAGGAAATGCAAAGAAAAATATTAGAAAACGTTTTGAAGGAACTAAACAAGTTAATACATCAAATGGAAATACAGTTGAATCTTTAAGTGGAATTATGGATATATGTAAAAACTTTAAGATTCAGGTATTCTTTAATCTAAATGCTAATGACAAAACTACATTTAGTAATATGTCTACTGAAGGAATTGAAAAATACCTTAAGAATACAGAAGTTTTACAATCACAAGATTATAGCGAATATCTAGTTGCTTGTATGCCAAACTTTACAGTTATTCCTAAGGAAAAATCTTCGGTAATACTTGACTATAAAATGAAGTTAGAAAATGCAAAAGTTAATATGAATAAAGAAGATTTACTTAAATTCTGGATAGAAGGAGTTTATGTAGATGCAGCATATGTTGCAGCAGGAATAACAGCAGCATACCAATGCCCAGATTATTTAAGAGGTAAATTTAAAAAAGTATCTCCTATGTCACCAGGTGTAAGATTAAATATTGAATCTGGAGATAATAGTTTAAAGATAAAAACTACTTTAGCAAAAGAAATAAGTGGTTATACAACTACTGTTAAAGATGATATTAACAGATCAAACTTTGGATTTGTATTCTCATCTGAAAGTGCAAAATTAAGCACTGAAGTAATTAAAAATGTTACTGTTTATAAAGCAAGAACTCTTATGAAAAATGAAGAGGGAATATTTGAACCTTTATATAAAACATTAACAACTACATATATAGAAAGAATACTTAGATTCTTAACAAATGATTTTAAAGAAGACAAACTAATAGAATTCTTTAGTAATAGCCCAAAAAGTCAAAAAAGTAAATGGCTAAAAGATACTGAATCAATAAATTCAGTATTACAAATGGGTGATGATATTAAACATACAATTGAAGATAATGTTTGTCAATTACATCTGAGTTTTAATGGAAATGTTAAAAACTTAGCTGTAGATATAACAAAAGATTAAAGTTTCTATTAAAAATAGAATAATAAAATATAGGAGGAAAGAAGAATGGGTTTTAGATTAGTTGTTGAAGGAGCAAATGAAACTATCACTTTAGGAGCGGACAATATACAAGGTGTTAAGTATATGTCTGATACACCAAATGATAGTAATGCAAGAGCTACAGATTTAGGTATCACATTAGAAGTAAGTGGAAAAATAATAACAGCAGTAGATGGAGAAGAAGCAGATCACACTATGAAGCTTGCTTTATGGTCATTAGTTTCAGCTGAAAAAGCTGATGCTTATAGAAATGTTGCTTTAGAAGTAATAGCTGCTGATCAAGTAGTAAGAAAAGTAACTTTCCCAAATGCTTTTGTTGTTGATTACTCAGAAGATTTTGGAGATAACCAAGGAACTGGAACATACTCTTTAATAGTTAAACAAAAGAAAGAAAAAACTGAATTTGTTACTATTGAAGGTGGATACGCAGCAGAAGAGTAGGAATTATAAAGGGGCAATAGCCCCTTTACTAAAGTAAATAAGAAGGAGTATATAAAGAAGATTTATATATTCCTTATTGTTTATTTGAAGAAAGTATAAATTTTTTTAAAAATATTATTAAAAAAATGTAGAATAAATAAAGAAAAATAAAGTTATAGTAATATAAGTGGTATTTGGAGGAGAAAATTGATTGAGAATAAATTGCCAATATTTGAGAAAGGGCAGATTATAGACAAAGAAATGTTAGATTTATTGAGGGATAATCCTTTAGACCTTATAAATCTTAGTTATTATAATTTAGTTGACGGCATAATACAAGGGTGTGATGTTTGGGTTGAAGAAGATTATATTCTAGTAGGAATGGGAATAATCAAATATTCAAATTTGGTTTTGAAAATTAGAGAAAACAAAAAAATTAAGATACCCAATGAAAGCGGAGATTATTACCTAAAGTTAAGAATCAAAAAAAAAGGGATAGTAGACAAAAAACAATTGGTAAAAATAGACATTATATTGGATGAAAAAGAAGTAGAAGAGGATGAAATATATATATCTTCATTTAGAAAACAAGAAGGAACATATTTAAGGTATGCTAGAGAATCTTTTAAAGACTTTGGCGACGATTATAATATGTTAAATATAATAAAAAGTAAATTTGCCTGTGAACATAAAGAAGGAACTTTATCACCAGAAATATTAAAATCTTTTGCAAGAGAAGTATTATGTAAGAAAAACTTGGATACAGTAGATACATCATTTGCTATGTTATCTCTAAATAATAAAATGAAAAGAGAAGTGATTCTTAGTTATATATCCTGCAAAAATGGAAGTATATATAGAGAGTTAGATAACAATAATATATATAATGAGCTATATAAGATACTTGAAAAAATGGGACTTAATAGAGTGAAGGAAGAAAAAGTATTTAGAAGAGCACCTAGAATGCTTATAGATTAGGAGGAAAGAGTGAAAGATTTATATAAGATACTTGAAATTAGAAAAGAAGCAAATAAGGATGAGATAAAAAAAGCATATAGAGCACTTGCAAAAAAGTATCATCCAGATAGAAATAGTGGAGATGCAGAAGCTGAAAGAAAGTTTATTGAAGTTAATAAAGCATATGAAATTTTATCTGATGAAAGATTAAAAAAAGAATATGATGAAAAATTTAATCAAAAAACTAGTACACAGGAAAAAAGTAAAAAAGGTAAAAGTGCAAATGTAAATAATTTTAAATTTGATCCAAGTAACTTTGGAAACATGTTTGATTCCTTTTTTGACCCGAAAGTAGATGAAAAAGCTAGTGATAATAAAGTAAAGAAAAAAGTAGATAATATGTTTAATAGCTACTTTATGGGAGGAAAAAGATGAGTTTTTTTAAAGAGTTAAAATTGAAAATGGAACTTAGAAAATATACAAAAGACGATAAAAGTGGTGTTTGGGTAGAGAAGAAAAAAGGCAAAAATAACAAAAGGATATTAGTATGGTTAGTTCTTTTGATTGGGATATATGCAGTTTTGAAAAGTATGAAATATAATCAAACTTCATACATAATTAGTGCATTTATTTTCTTTAGCGGAATTGTATTTGAAATAATAGAAAATAATAAAAAACTAAAGGAAGAGATAAAACAAATGAGTAAAGAGCAAGATTATATGGAAAGTAAAGTGGTACATCAAGTGAAAGCTCAGGAAGTTATAAATAAGCAAAATATTAAACACATAATATTAAAAGATGATGAAGGTTATGATGTCAAAACATGGAAAGTAGATCATCTAACTTGTTTAGTAATAGGAAAAGATAATCCAAGAAACCATGTCGAGATTGATTTATCAAAATCAACATATTCATCACTTATTAGTAGGGAGCATGGAATCTTGAACAAAGTAGATGAAGGTTGGTATTTTGAAGATTTGGGATCAATGAATGGTAGTGGTGTAGAAAAAAAAGATACTGGAAGAAAAATAAAAGTAAAACAGGGAACACCAGTGAAAGTAGAAAGTGGTGACACAATACATATATCAAATACAAAACTGTTACTATCATAAATGGGGGTTAATGATGGAAAGGTTAGAATTAAAATTGGTGCTAGTTTTGTTAATACTAATAATTTTAAGTTCTTAGGTGATAGATAATGTCTATCTCCTTGGGAAGTAAAATGTAGAAAAATAAAAAGTAGAAA
>CAZHXU010000253.1:0-4266 GCA_964536535.1 uncultured Fusobacteriaceae bacterium | reverse complement strand
TGAGACTTAGGTATTTATATCTTTAGTCGAACTATGCACAGCCTATTAAAACAAGTAATAAAACTTAGTTTTAAAGGAATAGTAACGCAGAATTTTATGATAAAATCCGAAGAATACTTACGTTCTATTTAGAGCCGAACCGTGCAGTATAAGTTTGCCCTAGTTTAATGAGTGAAGTATTCACGACTATAAACAGGGTATCCTGTGGACAAGCAGGTACGAGAACTGTAGCAACCCCCTCTTTCATTCTCCTTCTTCCAAAAAAAGGGGGAGTTAGTGGGGGTCATCTTTGCATCAAGACAAAAGCAAGGCATCAAATAAAATATAGAACTTAAAAAGACTAATTAAATTTTAATTAGTCTTTTATTTATGTATTTAGTTTTTAATAGCATCTTCATAAATTTCAAGGTATTCTAAACTGGATTTATTCCAAGAGAAGTCTTGAAGCATTCCTGTTGTCATCATTTTTTCCCAAATTTTTGGGAAGTTATAATAGTAGTTTAGAGCTCTTCTTATAGTATACATCATATCGTGAGCATTATAATTAGTAAATGAAAATCCATTTCCGCTATTACTAAATTCATTATATGAAATAACTGTATCATTTAGACCGCCAGTTTCTCTAACAATAGGAATAGTCCCATACTTTAAAGAAATAAGCTGACTTAATCCACAAGGTTCAAACTGGGAAGGCATTAGAAACATATCTGACCCAGCATATATTTTGTTTGCAAGAACAGCATTATAACCAAGCTCAACTGCTAATTTTTCAGGGTACCTCTTTTCAAGTCTTGTTAATTTCTTTTCATATTTTTCCATACCACTGCCAAGTACAACAATTTGTAAATTATCATACTCTAATAATTCTTTTAAAATATGGTCAAGTAAATCAAGACCTTTTTGTGGAACTAAACGTGTAACCATAGATATAACAGCAGTATCTTTATTCTCAGGTAAACCAAAGTACTTTTGTAAATCTATTTTATTCAAACTTTTATCTTTTAAGTTATCGATAGAATAATTTTTTTGAATATCTTTATCTTTTTCAGGGTTAAAAACATCATAATCAATTCCATTAACAACTCCATATAAGTCTTTTTTTCTTTCTGCTAAAAATGGATTTAAACCTTCACCAAAATAATCTGTTTGGATTTCTTGTGCATATGTTTTGCTAACAGTATTAATTTTAGTTGCATTTAAAATGCCTACTTTCATAAAATTAAGAGTATTATCATTAAAAGGATAATCGAGATAAATTAAAGCTCTTTTGTCAAATATTCCTTGATATCTCAAATTATGTATAGTAAAGATAGTTTTTATATCTTTATAAAAGCTTCTTGCTTTAAATTTGATTTTTAAAAGATAAGGTATAAGTCCAGTTTGCCAGTCATTACAGTGAATAATATCTGGTTTAAACTTTAATTTTTCTAGAGCTCTTAAAACTACTTCAGCAAAAACCCCAAATTGAACATCTTTATCTTCACTTTCATATAATGTTTCTCTTTCAAAGAAGCTACGGTTCTCTACTAAATATACAGTTACTTCTTCTAATTTTGTTTCATAAACATTAAATAATTCACCTTTGAAATCAATACTAGTAACAAGTTTAGTATCTTTTAAGTGTTCTATTTTTAATTGAAGATATTTAGGTAAAAAAACTCTAATATCTTCTCCTTTTTTCTTTAATTCTTTTGGTAAAGCATAAGCAACATCTGCTAAACCTCCTGTTTTTATTAGAGGAAACATTTCTGATACTACAAAAGCTATATTCATTTATTTTTACTCCTTATCTAATGTAGAGCCACTTTTAAGTACTTTGGAAGTAAAATCTTCTTTACTTATACCTGAGAATATTCTACAGTTTCTCTCAATAATAGAATTTTCTGGTACATGAACTCCTTTTCCAATAACATTAAGTCCACTTGCTAATAAATGTGGTTTATCTATATTAGCTGTATAATCTTCACCATGTCCAATTTTACAGTTTTTTCCGATAACAACATTTTTATCTATAATAGCACCTTCTACAACTGCTCCCTCCTCTATAATAGAGTCATTAAAAATAATAGAGTTTTTAACAATTGCACCTGGTTTTATTATAACTCCAGGACTTAATACACATTTTTCTATCTCTCCAGCTACAATAGATCCATTAGAAACTATTGATTGATTAACTTTAGCTTTTGACCCAAATTTAACACCTGGTCTTTCTTCACTACGTGTATAAATAGTCCAGTTTTTATCATACATATCTAATTCAATCTTGTCAACTGTATTAGTCAAATCAAGATTAGCTTCCAAATATGAATCATATGTTCCAACATCTTTCCAGTAATCATAAAATTCATATGCAAAGACATTTTTTTCTTCTATCAATTTTGGAATAATATGTTTACCAAAGTCCAAATCTTCTGCAACTACTTTTTCTAGGTATTCTAATAATACATCTGTATTAAAAATATAGATTCCCATAGATGCTAAATTTGATTTTGGTTTTTCAGGTTTTTCCTCAAAATCAATAATTTTTTTATCGGTATTAGCTTCTAATATTCCAAATCTTGTAGCTTCTTCCAAATCAACAACTTTTGTTGTGATAGTTACATCAGCATTTTTTTCCTTATGAAAATCAAGAACCTCTTTATAATTCATTTTATAAATGTGATCTCCAGAAAGAATTAAAACGTATTTTGGATTAGTTCTTTTTATATATTCAATATTTTGTAATACTGCATCAGCAGTACCTTTATACCAATTGCTACCATTTAACCCTTGTTGCGGTTGCAACATAGTAATTTTGTTATCTCTTCTATCAAGATCCCAAGGTTTTCCCACACCAATATGTTCATTTAGAGATAAAGGTAGATACTGCGTTAGTATACCTATATTGTATATTCCCGAATTTGAACAATTACTAAGTGTAAAGTCTATTATTCTAAATTTTCCTGCAAAAGGAACACTTGGTTTCACCCTCTTTTCAGATAGTATATCAAGCCTTGATCCTCTTCCTCCAGCTAGTATTAAAGCCAACGTCTCCATATTTAACCCTCCTTATCATTATTTGCCCCGTTAAATAATTTATTACATCATAAAACGCTAAAAATCAAGAAATATATGAAAAAAAACTAATTTTTTATTTTAAAATTCTAAATTGGTGTTCGGAAAATTTATATATAAATTTTAAAGTGTTTTGAAAATAAACTTGAAACATATTGATTGTAAAAAATTCACCTTACTTTCTTGAATATTTCTTATTAAAATGTTAAACTGATTAAAAAATCAAAAGGAGTAATTATGAAGATAGTATTTTTAGATGCAAGCAGTTTGGGAAATGCTAATTTAGACATATTTAAAAAGTTTGGAGAATTTACTACTTATCCTTTGACTAAAAAAGAAGAAGTAGAAGATAGAATAAAAGATGTAGAAATAATTATAACTAACAAAGTATGGTTAGGTAGAGAAGAGATGGAAAAAGCTAAAAATCTTAAACTAATAGCTATATCAGCAACTGGTTATAATAATGTTGATCTTGAAGCAGCAAAAGATTTGGGGATAATAGTTGCAAATGTAAAAGGCTATTCAACAGAGTCAGTAGCACAACTTACTCTCACATATATTCTTGCAACGTCTTCATCATTATTAAATTATAATAATGACGTAAAAAAAGGTGACTGGGCAAAATCACCAATATTTACAATGTTAAGATATCCATTTACTAACCTAAAAGGGAAAAAATTAGGAATAGTTGGTTATGGGACTATAGGCAAGAGAGTAGAAGAATTAGCTCTAGCTTTTGGCATGAATGTTTTAGTAGGAAAAAGACCAGGTGCAAATTATTCAGATTCAAATAGAGTTGATTTTGAAGAATTATTAAAAGAATCAGATTATATCTCTTTACACTGTCCATTAAGTGACTCTACATACAAATTATTTGGTGAAGAAGAATTTAAAAAGATGAAAAAAGATAGTATTTTAATAAATACAGCAAGAGGTCCTATAGTTGATGAAGATGCTCTTTATAATGCTCTTAAAACTAATGAAATAAGGGGAGCTTGTATAGATGTGATGACAGCAGAACCACCAAAAGCTGACAATAAGCTTTTTGAACTTGAAAATATAATTATTACTCCACATGTAGCTTGGGCTTCAAGTGAAAGTATCCAAATACTTATAGATGGAATTGTTAATAACATAGAATTATATAAAAAAGGAAAATTAATTTCTTTATAATAAAAAGAAACTTAGACCAATTAGAAATTTAATTGGTCT
>CAZHXU010000252.1:0-4287 GCA_964536535.1 uncultured Fusobacteriaceae bacterium | reverse complement strand
TTAATCTTGGATAACTTTGAAATTAGAGAGTATATAGTCGAATAAAAACTGATAAAATGAATCTTTTAAATTTTTTATTTGGATAAAAATTTTCTTTGGGAGATTTAATTCTATATAAATATATATTTTTATTAAAAATAGACAAAGAAACTTTTCTTTGAATATGGAAATTTATAAGTTATAATATAATAACAAAAATTTTACAAAGGGTGATAAAATGAAGAAAATAATTTCATATGGATTATTAATTATGACTATATTTAGTGCATGCACAAATACTAAAGAAAATAATAATGAAAAAGAAGTAGAAACTGTTAAAAAATATGAATTTTTTGATGGTTTTGAGAATGAAAATAATGGTTGGTTAATAAGAGAAGATGAAACAAGCAGTCTTTCTATAAAAGAGGGAAAATACATAATAAAAAGTTTTGATAAGAATCAAATCCTTCAAACAAAATACTCATATGAATTTGAAGAAAATAAAGTATATGGAACAGAAGCAAAAATTAAATTTAATAAGGGGCATATAGATTCTAGTTATGGTATGTTTGTTGAAAATGCAGCAGGAGAGCAAATAATCTTTGAAGTAAATAATGATCAAATGATAAGACTTATGAGCCAATTGGGAGAAAGTACTAATGTTGTTTTACCTTGGACAACAGCTCCTCTAGTATTAAAAGACAAATATAATCAATTTGATTTTTTATACGATGGAACAAAAGGAATATTTTTCCTTAATAAATATGAAGTAGCTTCATTTGAGATTGCTGAGGATAAATTGACTAAAATAGGCTTTATTATTAGGGGAGAAATAGAAGTAGAAATCGATTATATACAACTTGGTGAATCTATTACAATATAATTTTGTTTCTTTATTGAAAAAATAAAGAAATGGAAGTATACTTTTATTAAGAATAAGGGGGGAATATGGATAATCAAACTATTAGAACTTTGGCTATTGATTCGTTTAATCAAGCTTGGACTTATCTTGATAAGGGAGATTTAACTGATGAAGAAAAAGGAAATTTACTCAATTTAGTACATACTTCTTTGGAGTTGTGGAAAAAAGTAGAAGGTGTTACACCTGATAATTTTAGTATAGGTTATTGGCAAATTTCTAGAGCATATGCACATATAAATGATTATAAAAGTGCTATTTTATTTGGGAGATTATGTCTTGAAGTAGAAGGGCAAAGTGACTTTTGTAGAGGATATGCACACGAAGCAATAGGAAGAGGTCTTATACTAGGAGGTCAGGGAGTAGAAGGTAAAAAACATCTTGATGAAATAGAAAAAATACTTAATAACTTAATTGATGAAGAAAAAGATTATTTAGAAAGAGATTATAAAGAACTTTTACATAGAATTAATAATTAGTTTCTCCTCAAGATTATTTATCTTGTAACTATAAATAAACAGTTAGTAGAAGAGTTGATAGAGATATCAGCTCTTTTATTATTTGCAAATACAAATTTAATAAAAAAAAGGACTAATTTCTTAAAATTAGTCACTTACTTTTTATTTAAAAGCTAATTTATTATTAGTTTTTTACTTTTTAATTATTCTGAAAAATGATATAAGAAGATTATAGTTCCCGTATAAGCAGGTTTCTTTTGATCTTTTATTTCCATTTTTACATCTACTTTTGCTCTACATACACCTCTAAGGTTTTTACATTCTTTTAATTTCATTACTAATCTAACTTCACTATCTACTACAACAGCTTGATTGAATTTGAAATTTTCTATTCCGTAGTTTACAGTCATATCAGCACTACTTACATCAACTATTTGATCAAATAATTGAGGTATTAAAGAAAGAGTTAAGTATCCGTGAGCTATAGTAGTTCCAAATTGTGACTCTTTTTTACATCTTTCAGGGTCAGTATGTATCCACTGGAAATCACCTGTAGCTGCAGCAAATTTATTTATTTGATCCTGAGTTATTTTTACATAATCAGATACTCCTATTTCTTTTCCAACATAACTTTCAAATTCTTCAAATGAATGTACTATTACTTTTTCCACTTTTTTCCTCCCAATTATCACATATATAAAGATTATTTTTAACAAATTTAATATAACAAGTGTTATAAATCATCTGTTATTATACCACTTTTTTTTTAATTTGCAAAGAAAAATTGACCTTATGCTCATTTGAAATATAGATTATTATAGATAAATTAATATTTCAAAATATTAACAAAGTAAAAAAAACAAAAGATAATTATCTTAATTAAATAAAAAAAAGAAAAAATAGAAATAAAAATTTCTTTAATTATTCAATTGTTTTTTTCTTAGTAGCACTGATTTTAAAGAGATATATTAAAAAAAATATTTTTTTGTTAATATAAATATTAATCATTTTAACAATTGAAGTCAGAAAATACTATAAAAAAATTTCGTTGGTAGTCTGTAAGTATTTAAAATTAGGGCTTTAAAGAAGATATTTTCTAATATATGTATATTTACAACGAGAAACTGTCATAAAGTACCACTTTGACACAAAACTGTTTTGAAGGTATAGTATTAGTGTAAAGAAAATATCTTTGAAAAAGGGGGAAATATGAAACTTATAATAAATGCTGATGACTTTGGTATATCTCTTGGAACTAACTATGGTATAGTAGAAGCTTTTAAAAACGGCTGTGTATCATCTACTACTATGATGATGAATCAAAGTGGAACAGAAGAAGCTATGAAGTTATTAAAAGAAAATAGAGATTTAGGTGTAGGGATACATTTTGTTTTATCAAAAGGAGAACCCCTTGTAAAAGGACACAAAAGTATAGTAACTGATGATGGTACTTTTACAAAAGACTATAAAAAACTAATGGTAGCAGATGAAAATGAAATAGAAAAAGAATTTAGAGCTCAATATGAAAAATTCTTATCTTTTGGTGAAAAACCAACTCATATAGATTCACACCACCATGTACATGTTGTACCAACGGTAAAAAGAGTAGTAGAAAAACTTGCTAGAGAATACAACTTACCAGTAAGAACAGTTACTAGTATGATGGAAACATATGATTCATTTTTAGAAGAAGATATAAGAACAAATGATGGATTTGTTGGATCTTTCTTTGGAGAAGATATGAGTGTTGAAAAATTAATAGGATTTATAGAAGATGAATATAAATCTGGAAAAAAAGTGGTAGAAGTAATGTGTCACCCTTCATTTATAGATCCAGAGATATTCTATGGTAGTTCATACAATACTGCAAGAATTAATGAATATAAAATATTAACAAGTGAAAAATTAAAAAATTATATAAAAGACAATAATATTGAATTAGTAACATTTAAAGAATTATAAGAGGAGATGATTTTAAAAATGGCTGAAAAAAAAGGAATTAAAATTGTTACAATTGGTGGAGGATCTAGTTACACTCCTGAATTAGTAGAAGGATTTATCTTAAGACACAAACACTTACCTGTAAAAGAATTATGGTTAGTTGATATAGAAGATGGTAGAGAAAAATTAGAAATAGTTGGAAACCTTGCTAAAAGAATGGTTAAAGAAGCTGGAATTGATTGTACAGTTCATTTAACATTAGATAGAAGAGAAGCTCTTAAAGATGCTGATTTCGTTACAACTCAATTAAGAGTAGGACTTCTTGATGCAAGAATAAGAGATGAAAGAATACCTCTAAGTCACGGAATGTTAGGTCAAGAAACTAATGGAGTTGGTGGATTTGCAAAAGCACTTAGAACTATTCCTGTTATATTAGATATCTGTAGAGATATGGAAGAATTATGTCCAAATGCATGGTTATTAAACTTTACTAATCCATCTGGAATGGTAACAGAAGCAGTACTTAAACATACAAAAATCAATTCAATTGGATTATGTAATGTACCTGTAGCTATGACTAAAGCAGTAGGAGAAGCATTAGGTGAAGAAGATCCAAATAAATTCTTATTTATGGCAACTGGGCTTAATCACTTAGTATGGGGAAGAGAAGTATTATATAATGGTAAAGATGTGATGCCAGAGATTTTAGAAAAATTAATGACAGATACTAAATTTAACCCTAAAAATATCGAAGCTCAACCTTGGATTACAGAACAAATCTTAGATCTTGGTATGATGCCTTGTTACTACCACAAATACTACTACTTAACAGATGAAATGGTTAAACACCAATTAGAAGATTATGCTAAAAATGGAACTAGAGCTGAAGTAGTTAAGAAAACAGAAGCTGAATTATTTGAATTATATAAAGATTTAGAATTAAGAGAAAAACCAAAACAACTAGAAAAAAGAGGGGGAGCATATTACTCA
>CAZHXU010000251.1:0-4294 GCA_964536535.1 uncultured Fusobacteriaceae bacterium | reverse complement strand
GATAATGCACTAATGCTAAATAAACTTTATCTCTCATCTTCTACCTCTTTCAAATGTGTTTTATACTCATGCACCTTTTCAATATAGTGCTCTGCATTTTTTCTTATTTTTTCAATTTCTTCTTGGCTTAATTTTCTCACTGATTTAGCAGGTCTACCCATAATAAGTGTACCTTCTTCTAAATTAGATTTGGCTGTTACAAGACTTCCTGCTGCAACAATAGAATTTTTAGGAATCATGCTGCCATTTAATAGGGTACTATGCATACCTACAATAACGTTATCTTCTACTACTGCACCGTGTACAATTACATTGTGACCTACAGTAACATATTTTCCTAGTATACATGGTTTATCATAATCTGTATGTAAAGTACTATTATCTTGTACATTACTTCCTTTACCTATAAAAATCTGTTCTATATCTCCACGTAGTCTTGCTCCAAACCAAATAGAAACATCTTCTTCTACTACTACATCTCCAATAATAGATGTATCATCTGCAACAAAAGATTTGTTATTGATTATAGGACTTTTATCCTTAAATTTATAAAACATCTAATCACCTTTTAATTCTTTTTTTATTTCTTCTAGTAATTTTTTTTCCACTTTATCTAATACTTTTTTCTTAAGAAGTTTTGGTCTTCTAAGTAAAGTTCTTTTTAAACTCTCTTTTTTTCTCCAAAGTTCTATGTTTTTATGATGTCCACTAAGTAATACTTCTGGTACATCCATACCTTCATAACTAGCTGGTCTAGTATAGTGTGGGTGGTCTAGTAAACCATTAAAAAATGAATCATTTTCATAACTTTCTTTATTACCAAGAACTTCTGGTAATAATCTAATTATTGCATCAGCAATTACCATTGCAGGTAATTCTCCACCAGTTAAAACAAAATCTCCTATAGAAATTTCTTTATCTACATATTTTTCAACTACTCTTTCATCTATGCCTTCATAGTGACCTGCAATAATAGTAATTTCTTTTTCATTTGAAAGATTATTTGCAATCTTCTGATTAAATCTTTCACCTTGAGGACTAGTATAAATTACTGGACCATTAGTATTAAGTTCATCTAATGCTTTAAAAAGTGGTTCAGGTTTCATTACCATACCAGCACCTCCACCAAAAGGAGTATCATCTGCTTGATTGTGTTTGTCAAAAGCATAATCTCTAATATTTATAACATTAACTTCTACTTTTTCACCTTCAATAGCTCTTTTTATTATACTTTCTCCCTTAAACCCATCAAACATTTGAGGAAAAAGGGTTAATATATTTATCTTCATCTCTTCTCCTATTTGTTAAGGTTTAATAACTCTTCTGGAAGGTCAGTAATTATTTTCCTATTATCAAAATCTATTTCAAGTACAAAAGCATCAACTGCTGGTATCATTATTTCATCTTCCCCAACTATATAGATATCATGAGCTCCTGTTTCCATAACATCTTCTACTTGCCCTAGATAATCTCCTTTATTATATACTTCCATACCGACCAAGTCTTGTGTATAATATTCTTCTTCGTTTATATCACCTAATAAATCTCTTCTAATAAACAAATCATATGATATAAGAGCCATTGCTTCTGTTTTGTTTCCTATACTAACAAAATCAATTAAAACCATTTTATTATTGATTCTTTTTGCACTAGCTACTTCAAGAACTTTTTTTAATCCTTGTTTATTTTCTAAGATAACTTTATTTCCTTCTAATAACTCTACACTATCAAAAGTTGTTGCTATCTTTACAGTTCCTTTTAAATGATGTGTTCCTGATATCTTTCCTATCTTAAATAATTCCATATTTGCTCCTTATTATATTCTTTCATATAAAAAGGGCTAAAAAGCCCTGTTAATCTACAAATTCAACATTAACATTTAATTTGTCTTTAACTCCAGCTGCTTGCATAACACCTCTTATAGCATTAGCTGTTAGTCCATTTTTACCAATAACTTTTCCAAGTTCTCCATTTGCTACTTTAACTTTCAAAGTTAAAGTATCATTTTTTTCTACCAAATTTATTGTAATTTCCTCTTGATTCTCAACAATTTCAGCTAGAATAAATCTTAATAAATCATCTAATTTTTGTTTTGCTCTATCCATTTTATTCCCCTTTCTGTATTCTTTCCAACAAATCTTTTTCTATTCTTTTAGGTTTACCATTTTTATCTGTAAAAACATTTATACTAGAGCTTTTAGCAAATAATATACTTTCATTCTCATTATAAAATTCATATAAAAAATGTACTTTTAATCTTGTTAGTTTTTCTACCCAAACTTTTATACATACATTTTCATCATATTCAACTGGTGCAAGATATTTTATACTAAGGTCTGATACAGGCAATAAATATCCGTCTTCTTCTATTTTTTTATAGTTAAGACCTATATTCTTAAACCACTCAGTTCTTGCTTCTTCCATCCATAATAAATAATTTGAATGATAAACTCTAGCCATCTGGTCAGTTTCATTATAATAAACTCTATGGTAATGCTTAAAATTATGCATTTTTTATAAGTTCTTTCATCTCTTCTACTGCTTTTTCAATCCCGACAAATATAGATCTAGCAACTATAGAGTGACCAATATTTAACTCTATAATATCTTTAATTTTAGCTATGTCATCTACATTTTTATAATCAAGACCATGTCCCGCATTTACTTTTAGATTAAGTGCTCTTGCTGCTTTAACTGCATCTTCTATATTTTTAAGTTCATCTTTTCTTTCACTTTCAGTAGGAGCATCAGCATATTTTCCTGTATGTATCTCTACAAAATCAGCACCTATTTCTTTAGCAACTTTCATTACTTCTCTTTTAGGGTCTACAAACAAACTAATAGGTATATTTTTTTCTTTTAATTTTTCAATTGCTTTTTTAGTATTTTCTCTAACACCTTCTTCTAAGATATTAAGTCCACCTTCAGTTGTTAATTCTTCTCTTTTTTCAGGTACTAAAGTAATCATATCTGGTACTACTTCTAATGCTAAATCTATAATATCATTTGACGTAGCCATTTCAAGATTTAAGCTAGTTGTAATAACTTGTCTAAGGATTCTTACATCTTTATCTTGTATATGTCTTCTATCTTCTCTAAGATGTATAGTGATTCCGTCAGCACCTGCTTTCTCACAAAGTACTGCTGCTCTCACTAAATCAGGCTCTTTTGCAAGTCTTGCTTGTCTTAATGTTGCTACGTGGTCTATATTTACTCCAAGTTTCATTTAAATTTCCCCCTTCCAAATTCCTTCTTCTGTTACTTCTACTCCTACACCTTTATTATTAAGGTCTTCTAAGATTCTATCTATTTCTTTTTTATAGATTTCAAGTGTAATAATTTTTATCTTTCCAGCTTTTGGATCAATAGTTCTAACTATTCCAAGTCCTTCATAAGCTTCCATTATTTTATTAATAAAATCTATATGTTTTTTTTCTGTTTGAATAAAAAATTCATAACTATTAATATTATCTTTCATTAAATCCCTCTTTTACGATTTTTATTAAATTAACAAATTCATCAATTCCAAAGTTTTCAGCTCTTAATTTTGGATCGATATTGTTAGCTTCTAAAAGTTCTCTTACTTTCCCTTTGTCATAACCAAGAGTAGATAAGTTATTTACTATATTTTTTCTTTTATTTGAAAAAGCACCTTTTGCAAACTTAAAAAATTCTTTTTCTGAAACTTCTTTTTGAACATAATTATCTTTACGAAGTTTAATAGACATAAAAGCAGAATCTACTTTTGGTGGTGGAGTGAAAAACTCTTTTGGAATAGTAAATAAATACTCTGCATCTCCAAAATATTCAACACTAAGTGTTAGTACACTACGTTCTTTACCACTTTTAGCACATACTCTTTCTGCCACTTCTTTTTGAACCATTATATATATTTCATCTATTATTTCTCTTGCATCAATTAGTTTATTTATAATTGGTGATGTTATATAATAAGGTATGTTTGCTACAACTTTTACTTTTTCACCAATCTCTTTTAACAAATCAACTTCTAATACGTCTCCCATAATAAGTCTAAAGTTAGGATTATCATCATATTTTTTTCTAAGTATCTTTTCAAGATCTCTATCTATCTCTACACAAGTTACTTTTTTTCCCTCTTTTAATAAAAGTTCTGTTAATGCACCTTCACCAGGTCCTATTTCTAGTACTGCATCAGTTTCACTTACATTACTAACTTCCATTATTTTTTTTAATACTTCACCTTGGTCTGTCAAAAAATTTTGACCAAATTTTTTCTTATGTTTAAAACTCATTTTTCTCCTACCTTACTCTT
>CAZHXU010000250.1:0-4335 GCA_964536535.1 uncultured Fusobacteriaceae bacterium | reverse complement strand
AAAAAAAAGAGCCTATTGGCTCCCTAAATTCAATCGTTTATTAGATTCCAGCTACACCTTTGAATTTTGTTTTTAATAATCCTAGATTTGTTGCTATTGTATCAATATGAGAAGCTATTGCAGCCACTTGTGGATCTGCTTTTTTTTCTTTCATTTCCAATACAACTGTTTCAATTGTATTTAAATAAGTATTTAGTTCTGCATATCCTGAACTTTGAGATTGAACAATGCTATAAATAGTCCCTGTTGTATCCCCAAGTTCTCCATCTAATTTTGTAATGAAATTTGTTAAAGCTGTTGCATCTCCTGCAACTAACACTACTCCATTTTGATAATTATCAACAACTGTTAAAGCATTTTTAGTTAAATCTTTTACCAATTGAATATTGTTAATATCACTTGCTTTGTCATTTAAAAAATCTCCAAAAGCACATCCTGTTGTAAATAATAAACTAACTGTTAATCCTAATAAAATTAAAACTCTTTTCATAACATACCTCCTTGTATTATATTAAATTATACTTTATTAAGGCTATCAAGTCAATGAAAAACGTTCTGTAAACAGAAAAAATTTCAGAAAACAAACATTAAAAAAAGTTAATTTATAAGACACTTATTCTTGTCATAGATGAGATGTGTTTAACACCTTGTTTTTCATAGAGTTTTGCTAATTTTTCTCTGCCTTGTTCTCCATTATCAATAGCATACTGTAGTTCATTTGGTCTCATTAATTTAATATTTAATAGTTTAAAATCACTTTTGAACTCATTAAAATCAGCTATAGATATAAATAATCCAATATTACCATTTGGATTTTCAAGGCTCCATTCTGATGGTGCTCCGTCCATATCTAGTTGTAGTACTAAATGTGGTCTTTCAGACAATACTTCGTCCAAGTCATCTATATAAACCATACTTCTACCTGTTTCATACACCAAGTTTTTTTGCCAAGATCCATCAAAGTCGTCTATCTCTTCATTTGTTTCTATAAAAAACTCTACATTATTACCTTCTACTGCATATCCATCAGTAAAAACTATATATCCTCCATCGTTTTTTTTCAAAAGGTTAATAGACCTATTCTCATTTCCCCAACTAGGATACTCGGGGTCAAAGGGGTTTACCTCTGGTAATTGATGATTTTCTTCTATTTCTCCTATTTTTTCCCACAAACTTCTACTCTTAATCATTGTCTCCTCCATTTTCCAAAAATCTATTAAATATTCCCATTAATACTTTATACTCTTCTACTGATACCAACTTCATATTAATAAGTGTTTCAGGCACTTTTCTAGCTTCTACCCTTAACTCCCTACCAAATGTAGTCAGTGAAATATTCATTATCCTCTCATCATTAACATCTCTTTTTCTCTCCAGATATCCTTTTATTTCCATCTTTTTTAGAAGGGGCGTAAGTGTACCTGAATCCAAAAATAGTTTTTCTCCCAGTTTTTTTACATTTATCTCTTCTACTTCCCACAATACTAACATAACAAGATATTGTGGATATGTAAGATTTAGACTATCTAACAAGGGCTTATAAGCTTTGGTTATCTGCCTTGATGTAGCATAAATCTTGAAACACAACTGATTATCCAGTTTCAAACTTTCCAAATTAATTACCTCCAATTCAATTGGGTACAAGTAATTATATAATTTCTCCTAATCTCTGTCAAATTGTATTGTACTAAAGAAATAACCTATAGTTAAAAGTAGAAAAAATTGTCCAATAATTACTTCTAAAGAAACAGCAATTTTGCTATACCATGTAAGAGGAGCAATATCTCCAAATCCAACTGTAGAAAGAGTTATAATACTATAATAAAGAGAATCAAAATAGATTAGTTTTCTATTTTTAGGGATAAATTTAACTATTTTGTCTATATCTCCATTGGAATTTTTTATTATCTCTTTCAAGTTTTCTTCTGTATAAATAAGGTAAATATTGTCATTGTACATATAATCTACTCCCGAATAAAATCTATGTCTAAAATTTGAAAAAGATCTTTGTGACGGAAGTTTTGTATTATTATTTATATAAAACTCTAATTTATCTTCATTTCCAGCTATTTGAAGGTATTTATAGGAATAATACTGACTAATTGAATCATTATAATCACCATAAAAATTTTGAAAATAATATATAGAAGTAAACACAAAAATTATAGTTAAATAAGCCACTATCAATTGTTTTATGCCTTGTCTAAAAGATAGTCTCTTTTTGAAACATAAAAAAATTTCATAGATTGCAATAGATACAGATATTATTGGAACAAAAAATGTAGAAGTCAGTACAAACCAATCAAAATATTTTTCAAAAATACCCTCTTCAATTGGTCCTTCCAAAATTTCTACAAATATAATAGGTATAAAAACCAAAACAAACAAAATCAAAGCTTTAAATATTTTTTTCATAATCACTCCTTTTTCATAAATATTATATTTCATAATTTCTTATTAAAATTTGATTTTTTATTTTAGATATTCATTTGTATTTCTAAGAAAAAATTGTATAATTATATAAATTAGAGAAAAGGGAGAAGATATGAAGAAAGAAAGAGTTTATAAGTTATTAAAGATTTTAGCAATATTTTTGTTAGTAGTAGTTGCTATACATCCTCGGGCTGGTGGTGGAGGTAGAAGTGGCGGAAGCTCTAGCAGAAGTTATAGCGGTAGCAGTGGCGGTGGAGGAGATATTGGAGCTCTTATCTACTTATTATGGATGCTTATTCCAAAATCTTATGATTCTGCACCTGTGATACTATTTAAAATTGCATTTATAGCTATTATGTCCTATTTAATTTATCACAACACAAAAGTGCCATTACAAAATAATAGTACACAAAGAAATAGGTATAAAGATTTTAGTATAAATAAAAATTCTTTAGTTCAAAAAACTAATGTTGAAGGACAGGAAAAGTTTGTAAAGAGAAACCCTAACTTTAATAGAGAAGAATTTATGAATAAAGTTAATAAATCTTTTTTTGCTATACAAAATGCTTGGCAAGAAAAAGACTTGTCAAAAGTAAGAAAGTTTATCTCAGATGGTGTTTACCAAAGATTTAACACACAATTTGAAATGATGAATGTTCTAGGACAAGTTGATAAAATTTCAAATTTAAAGTTGATTTCATCTGTAATAGACAAATTTGAAGTAGATGGTGATTTTGATATTATACATGTGGGTATCATGGCAGATATCACAGATCAGTCTTCAAGTGCAAAATTCCCTGAATTAAACGAATATGCAGAAGAAAGATTTGTAGAATATTGGTCATTTATTAGAAAAAAAGGTATAGATAATCATAATATTTATGATGGTGATAGCTGTCCAAACTGTGGTAGTACTTTGCCTAATAATATGGGAGAAGTAAGTAAGTGTGATAGTTGTAGTGCTATTATAAATAAAGGTGATTATGACTGGGTTTTGGCTGAAATAAGTCAAGTTTCAGATTATTTAGAAGAAAAAACTATTAAAGAAAGTAAGTCTTTACAAGAAGGTAGAGAATATTTAGAAAAAACATATAAAGACTTTAGTATACAACATATAGAAGACAAAGTAAGTAATGGTTATATTCAGATTCATAAAGGTATCGCTTATGAAAAACCTGAAATGATGAGAAGGTTTGTTTCTGAGAAGTTATGGCCAAAAATATCAAAAGCACAAGCTGGTTTTGTTTATAGCAGATTCTATCTTAACAATGTAAAAGTTGTTGATTATAAAAGAGAAGATAACAAAGATATCTTAGCTATTAAAGTAAAATCATCATATAAAAGAGTTAGAGTTGTTGATAACAAACTACTTAGTTTAGATTCATTTATAAAAGCAAAAGGTGAAGTTGTTATCCTTGAGAGACAAAGTGGTCTTGAATCAAAGGGAGATTTATACAGTCATTCGTGTCCAAATTGTGGTGGACCTCTAAGCGATACTATTGATGTAAACTGTCCATACTGTGATGCAGTATTAACAAGTGGTAAATATGATTGGGTAATAGATAATATTATACCTGCATATGAGTTTAGATCATTTGCTGAGAGTGGTACATATGGAAATCCAATTAGTAAAAACGACTATAGTATAAATGAAATTATACTAAACAATATGCTTGTAATTATGTATTCTGATGGAGATGTTAATGACAAAGAGATTAAATTTGCCAAAGAAACTGCTAAAAAACTTGGATTCAAAACAAGTTTGATTGATTTATTATATGATATGGCAAAACAAAATAGATTATCTCTTAAGTTCCCAAGAAATGAAAAAGAATATAGTAAACTTATAAAATATATGGAAAGAGCAATGAAAGCTGATGGTATAATAAAAGATGAAGAGCT
>CAZHXU010000249.1:0-4386 GCA_964536535.1 uncultured Fusobacteriaceae bacterium | reverse complement strand
TGCTTGTAGGGTGTAAAAAGGAAGAAATATTAGTAGATAATCAAATAAAAGTAGGGCTTGTTAAATTAGAAGTAGAAGTAAAAAGTGGTGTAGTTTTTTATAGGGGAGACAAATTAGAAAATCATCTATCGTCTTTTGTGCTAGTTGGTACATATAGTAATGGCGCTAGAAAAAACTTAGAAATAAAAAGAGAATATGTAAAAGAGTTTGATTTGAGTAGTTTTGATCAAGGAACAATAAGAATTGAAGTGGATGGAATAGGAGTAGAAGTAAAGGTAGAAGTGATAGATAGAGATGCTAATTTAATCTTTAGGGAATACTTTGATACTCAAGCAGATTGGCATTCGGGTTTAGAAGAAAATTTTACTAACCCATATATAAATGATGGATTAATAAATCCTGTAAATAAAACCCAAAGATTAAGGGAAGGAAATAAACTACCTTTAGGTTGGACTGGTGTATACCAAGATGGTCAGAAGTTTAGCCCTAGAAATGGATATGTAAATACTCATGAAAATATAGAAATATTAGCTAAAAACCAAGATAAAGCTATGGGAGGTCAAGGGAAATCAGCGGTATTCTGGAGAGAATCACATGGGGGCAAGGATTGGAACTCAGATGGTACATTACATAGGTATTTTGACCAAGGTTATGATGAACTATATATAGAGTTTTGGATAAAATTCGATTCCAATATAACAATAGGTAATAATGAATCATCAAAGATATTTAGAGTAGAGAGTTGGAATGGAGAAGGAAGTGAGTTTCAAGGTTTTATTGGGGGGAACTTAGGACCAATGTTACTTTGGAACTGGAAAACAGATGTTTATGGAGTAAGAAATGTGATTACTTCTAGAGGAGGACCCTATGGTGAAAACTATATGATGCCTACAGGTGAATCTATAGGAGGTTCACATAACTTTACTACTAGTATAAAAAATCAAGGAATAGGTGGAGAAACAGAGTGGCCTATAGACAGAAAAAATGGTGGATTAGTAAAGGATAATATGCAAGGGGGAATAGCTCTACATAAGCAAGTATTTGGAAATAAGGAGCAATGGAGTAAATTAGCTTTTTATGTAAAAATGAATAGTGAAATAGATAAAAAAGATGGAATCTTTATCCAATGGTTAAATGGTCGTAGAATTATGACTAGGGAAAGTATACCGTGGGTAAAGAGTGGTAACTATAATAAGATGGTTAAATGGAATGCATTTGCTATAGGTGGAAATGACCACTTTAATACTCATCCATTAGAAGATGTAAGGGAAGAGTGGTATAGCATAGATAATGTTAGAGTTTATGATGGTATACCTTCACATGCAGAAGAAGATATAAATTTTGAATAGAATAATAATGTATGGAGTTATAACTAAGGCTTCTAGTCATTAATGGAAACTAATCTTCAAGAATTTTCAATAATAAAGATAGAAAAGGAATTAATGAAGTTAGGTTGTGTAAGTGGTTAAATATGTAAAAAGAATTATTAAACATTAATTATAAATTATAAATTGAATTTAAGGTGGTTTCATTTATGAAAAGATACGTGTACATAGTATTGGCACTAGTAATAATGCTAATTGGATGTAAAAAGGAAGAAATATTAGTAGATAATCAAATAAAAGTAGGCCTTGTTAAATTAGAAGTAGAAGTAAAAAGTGGAACAACTTTTTATAGAGATGAAATAGAAGAAAATCATTTAGATTCTTTTATATTAACGGGTGTTTATAGTGATAATACACGGAAAAATATTGTAATAAAAAGTGAATATATAACAGAATTTAAAACAATGAATTTGGGTGAAACTAGTGTTAAATTTTTGGTGGATAAAATAGAAGTAGAGGCAAAAATAAACATAGTTGAAAATCCAAAATACATACTTAGGAAGTTGGAAGTAGAAGTAAAAAATGGAATAAAGATAAATCAGTGGGACAGAAAAGATAGTCATGTTAATAGTTTTGTTCTTGTGGGAGTATACGAAGATGGAAGTAAGAAGAATATAGAAGTAATAAAAGATTATATAAAAGTATTTGATACATCCTTAGTAGGAACAACACTTATTAAATTTGAAATAAATGGAATAGGAGTAGAAGTTGGAGTAGAAGTCTTACAACCTTCTGGTAAACTTATTTTTAAAGATGATTTTGATACTCAAGCAGATTGGCATTCGGGATTAGAAATAAATTCTAATGACCCTTATACAAATGATGGGTTTAATCCCAAAGTAGACACGATACAACTGGCTAGATTAGGAGCTGTAATACCAGAAGGTTGGTCAGCAGTAAGGCAAGGTGAAGCTGTATTTTCTCCTAGGGATAGTAGATATCCTAACTCTCATGAAATTATAGAGATATTAGGAAAAAATAGTGATAAAGCTATGGGTAAAAGTGGAAAATCGGCGGTATTTTGGAGGGATTCATATCAGGATGATAGGCATATGTGGAATACTGATGGAATTTTATTAAAAGGTTTTGATGAAGGTTATGATGAAATTTATGTAGAATTTTGGATTACTTTTGATAAAAATACAACTACAAATTCTCACGAAATAACAAATACGACTATTCCTGATATGTCAAAATTATTTAGAGTAAAAAGTTGGGGTGGAGAAGGTAGCGAATTCTTGAATTATAAAGGAAATAATGGACCTATGCTTATGTGGACCTGGAGAGTAGATGAATACGGTATAAGAAATGTAATCGGTCTTAGAGGAGGACCACATGGGGAAAATTATTATATGGATAAAGAAGATCTTGGTGATATGCCAAAAGGTTATGATGGATATCCTATAACAAATGGTTCATTTGAATTTGTACATAGTATAAAAAACCAAGGACCAAATGGAGAAACAGAGTGGCCTCTAGATAGAATTAATGGTGGTTTATTAAAGGATAACATAATTAATTATCCCACACATCATCAAATATACGGAAATGAAGGAGATTGGACTAAAGTAGCTTTTTATCTAAAGATGAATACTGATTTTGATAAGAATGATGGAGTACTTATACAGTGGATAAATGGAAGAAGAGTTTTTAACAATCATTCTATTCGTTGGTATAAAGAAAATAGCAAAAATGTTAAACCTAAATGGAATAGTGTAGGTATAGGTGGAAATGATTATTTTCATTCTTATGCTAGAGAAGATGAGAGGGAAGAATGGTATGCAATAGATAATATAAAAATCTATGATGGAATACCTTCTCATGCTGAAGAAGATATAAACTTTGAATTAACAAATAATAAGTAAAATATATTAACTTTATGAAAAAGATATATTATTTGATATATCTTTTTTTTATATGTAGGAGTATACTTTCACATAAGGAGGGATTATGGTACTTATAGCACATAGAGGAGCATCTGGTTATAGACCAGAAAATACAATTGCAGCATTTAAAAAAGCTGTTGAAATGGGAAGTAAAGCATTTGAGTTTGATTTACAATTGACAAAAGATGAAAAAGTTGTTGTTTTTCATGACTATACCCTAGAGAGATGTACAAATGGAAAAGGGAAATTAAGAGAAAAAACTTTGGACGAATTGAAAAAACTTGATAATGGAAGTTGGTTTGATAAAGAGTATAAAAATGAAAAAATACCTACTCTTGTAGAAGTGATAGAAGTAGTAAAAAGTGGAGATTTTATTAACCTCGAGTTAAAAAGAGATAAAGATGAAAAAAGGTCTTTGGTAGATAAAGTATTGGAAATTGTAAAATTGTATAAAATAGAAGATAAAGTATTAATCTCAAGTTTTGATCATAGTTTGTTAGAAGAAGTATATTCTAAAAATCCTAAGGTCAAAATAGGAGTTTTGTTTGAAGAAAAAAAAGATTATGTTGATTATGTTGAAAAACTTCATTTAGAAGCTTACAGTATTAATCTTTGGAAGGTATTAGTAAGTGGGGTAGAAGTAGAAGAGATAAAAAAGAATAATTATAAATTATACTCATTTACTGTAAATGAAAAAGAAGAAGCAGAAAAATTAGAAGAGTATGGGATTGACGGTATTTTTACAAACTATTTGGATATTTTTTCTAAAAAGTAGGATAGTTAAGGAGAAATACTTGACAAATCATGTAGGAATTTGTATAATAAAGTGAAATTGAATAATGCTCATGTAGAGAAACTGAGGGACTGGCCCTATGATGTTTCAGCAACCTGCCTTAGAGGTGTGGTGCTAAATCCAGAGCTTATGCGAAGATGAGGGAGTATAGAACTTGAACCTCTTTTCGTCTGAAAAGAGGATTTTTATTTTATTAATTAAAAATTGAAATAAAGATAGTAGAAAGAATAGAAATTCTGTATACCTTATTATTGAAAGGAGAATATAATGATAGAAAAAGGAAGAGTATTTTTTACTTCAGAATCAGTAACTGAAGGACATC
>CAZHXU010000248.1:0-4428 GCA_964536535.1 uncultured Fusobacteriaceae bacterium | reverse complement strand
TTATGTTACAACCACAAGTATTAGTTGCAGATGAGCCAGTATCTATGATTGACTTATCTACAAAAGCAGAAATACTTCAAATGTTTAAAGATATTCAAAAAGAAATGGGATTAACTTATTTATATATTACTCATGACTTATCAACTGCAAGATATTTTACTGATAGAATAGCTGTTATGTATCTTGGAAGAATAGTTGAAATGGGAACTCCAGAAGATGTAATAGATCATCCTAAACATCCATATACAAAAGCTCTTATAGAAGCAGTATGTGATTTAGGACCTGGAAAAGTAAATCAAGTTAAAAAAGTTCCTATAAAAGGAGAGATTCCTTCAGCTTCGAATATACCTCAAGGGTGTAGATTCCATCCAAGATGTCTTTATGCAACAGATGATTGTAGAAGACTTCCTGAACCTGAATTAGAATTAGTAGAAAACAAAGATGGAAGCATAAGAGAAGGTCATACTTCAGCATGTAGAAGATATAAAGAACTTCATTAAAGATAAAAGCTTGACTATTAAGTCAAGCTTTCTTTATTATTTAATATATCTTTGAGACCTTCTACCACCACTTCGTTAGACCTCCTATTTTTTATAGCTAATCTAAAATATGAATCGTCTAAAAACTCAAAGTTTTGGCAATCTCTAATAATTATTCCTTTTTTTATAAGCTCTTCCCTTAACCTACTCGAAGTCCAGTTTTTATTAAGAATCTTAACTAAGATAAAATTAACTTGTCCTTTATAAACTTCTACTCCTTCTACCTCTTTCAACTTCCTATAAAAATATATTTTTTCTTCATTAAGCCACTTATATGTATCATCTTGATATTTTTTATCATTTAATAATACTTTACCAGCTAAAGAAGCAAAAGTATTAATGCTCCAAGGTTCACGTGTACTACTTATATCTTCTATAATATCTTGGTCCCAAAGAAAACTATAACCTAGTCTAAGACCAGGAATAGCATAAAACTTTGTAAATGCCCTAGTTATAAAGATATTTTTATCCCCAAGATTTTTTGCAGAAATCTTTTCACCATCTGGTAAAAAATCAATAAATGCTTCATCTATAAGTATCTTACAATTTTTTTCTTTAGCTATATTATTTATAGTTTTTATCTCATCTAAACTTGTTAGATGCCCACTGGGATTATTGGGATTACATATTATTAATAAATCATAGTTATTATTCTTTATAGTTTTTTCTATAGTTTCTACAGGGGTAAAATAAGTATTATTATTTTTTTCATAGGGTAAATAATCAATAGTACTTCCTACAAGAGAAAGTGCCCTTTGATACTCTCCAAATGTAGGTGCAAGAATAAGAGTTTTTTTAGGTTTGATACTTTTAATAATTAAAAATATTAATTCAACAGCTCCATTTCCCACAAGAATATTATTTTTATCTATGTGACAAAACTTACTTATAGCCTCTTTTAATTCACTATAGTTTGGGTCAGGATAGTTAATAAGTTTATCTATACTGTTTCTAATAAGTTTATTAAGTGACTGGGGAATACCTAATGGATTAATATTAGCACTATAATCTAACATATTTTCCCCGTCTTTAATTTTATAGATATTTCCCCCGTGAAAATCCATTATAATACTCCTTCTAATAAATATTTTATCTCTTTTGCTATATAATAAGCAAGATTTACAGGCACAGCATTTCCTATCATCTTATAAGCTTCATTCAAATCTTGGTAGATAAACTTAAAATCTTTTGGAAAAGTCTGTATAGTTGCACACTCTCTAACAGACAAACGTCTATAGAGGTGTTCTTTTCCTTCAGAAAACTTTCTTATATTTCTCTCTACAAACTCCATCTTTGGAGCTTGTGGATGTAAGGGTGCATGCCTAACACTTGCTTGTATAGTAAATGACTGCTCATCCCAGCCTTTCACTCTATTTCTAGACATAAATTGAGATGAAAAACCACCTATACCATACTCATTATTATTTTCTATATTGGTACTTTTATTTTTATCATTAGCCATAAGAGCACTATGTTGGTATTCTTTAATAGTATCAAAAAGAGTTAAAAACTCCTTTTCATACCCATACTCTTTTGTTAATTTATCTTTTATTTGGATTTTTGATTTTTTCAAAAACTCATCAAAATCAAATTTAATATTAAGGTCTTTTCTAAATCCTATGAAAAAAACCCTTTCTCTTTCTTGTGGTACTTCAAAATCTTTTGCATTTAATAAACCTACAGAAAGATTATAACCATCACCAGCACTACTAAGTTCTTGCAGAATCTCTTCTTTAGCTTCTACATGCCTCTTCGAGAGTATTCCTTTTACATTTTCTGCTAGAAAAAACAGAGGTTTTTTTTCATCAATAAACCTTATATAATCATGAAATAATTGACCTCTCTTGTCTTCTATACCCTTATGACTTCCTGCAACAGACCAACTTTGGCATGGAGGACCACCTATTATCCCAATACAATCAGGTGTATCTTTTGTATCTATCTTAGTAATCGATTCGATTATTATTGGATTTTTATGGTTATAATTATATGTTTTTTCTACTTTTTGATTAAAATCATTGGCCCAAACTATCTCAAATCCACCCTTAGTAAATCCAAGGTCCAAACCTCCAGCACCACTAAATAAGCTAATTACTTTCACATCTACTCCTTAATCTATCTCAAGTAAACTACCATATATTTTGTAATCAGGTAGATAATTACTTAAAAGTTTTATATACCCATCAAGTTGTTTAATATAATAATCTTTTCCTTCTGGGTCTTTACTATCTTTATAGTCGATAATATATGCTTCTTTTGTTATTTTATCAACCATAAGTCTATCTAATCTCTTTAATTTCCCATTATCTTCTACTTCAAACTCATTGTACACAGACCACCTAGGATTAAATAGTCCATTTTTATTATCTATATCTTCCCTATGTTTATTAACAAAATCTTTAGCTCTATCTATAATATTATTTATTTCAGGTCCTATCATATTACTATATTGTAAATATGTTCTTTTTGTAGCATATTCTATCTCATCAGGGTGTCCATAATAGATAAACTCAAAAAAGTAATGGAGAGCTAAACCTTCTTTTCTTTTATACTCATTTTCAAAAGTAATAGGATTTTGTTTTTTAATAAAGTCATTAAAGTTAAATAATCCCTTTAGATTATAGATTTTTTCCTCTTTTTCTTCTGTAGTTACTTTACTTTCAATAATACTTCCACTTTGTGAACCTATACCTACAGCATCTCTAAAGGTATCAAAGGGTAGATAAGTTAATAAAGCTTTATCTATACTATTTATTTCACCTTTTTTTTCATCTGCAAATTTTTCTGTTCTTGGTGCATTATCAAAATAATAACAATAGAGGTTTTTTTCTGGTCTAGTAAGGGCTACATAGAGATTATTAACTTCTTCTTCATAGGCTTTTTGTTCAGCTAGAGAAAAATAATCCATCTCTAAAAAGTTAAGGATATTTTTATACTTACTATCACATACAAAATAGTCTTCTACTTCTTCAAAATCAAAAGATAGATTTAGATAAAAATCCACTCCTCTACTAGGTGGTTTTTTACCATTTACAACCCAATAAAAATACTCTGACTCAAACTCCAAACCTTTACTCTTGTGTATAGTCATAAGTTTAACGGCGTTATCGTCTTCGCTTCCTACCCTTTTTAACTCTTCACTATCACGTTTATCTTCTAACCACAATAAAAATTCTATGATAGTATCAAATTTGGAAGCAAGGGAGTAGAAGTAATTAATATTTTTACTCTCACTTTCACTAGTAAATACACTAGTAAATGGAAGGTCTTTTAAGATAGAGTCTAATATCTTTCTATAACTGCCTTTTTTTGATATATTTTTAATTACTTCTAATACTTCTACCAACTCTCCTTCCAATACATATTCAGTATTATTAAAGAAGTTTTTTATTTGATCCATATTAGAAAGTAAGTATCTAAAGTTGCTTCCACTTAAATTTATTACTTTTGATCTCAAAAACTTTACGAGAGAAAAATAATCTCTATAGGCATAAAACCTAAGTAAGTTATAGATAGGTTTACATCCTTCATGCTCTAGGATTATTTGATTTGATTCAAGTAAGTAAGGGACATTTAGACTCTCTAAATCTTTTGCAATAGCTAACAAATCTTTGTTGCTACGTGCAAGTACTCCTACTGCTCCATAGTTTTTTTCCATAGATATTTTTTCAGCAAGGACAAAGGGTGAGTCTTTAGTTAATTTATCTATATTAACTTCTACATAACCACCATCTTTTACTGAATTAACTGGTGTATATGGCCAGTTTTCCACATGGGAAAAATACTCATTAACAAAATCTATAATATTAGTATGACTTCTAAAACAAGTAGGCAGGATCTTTTCTTCTGCATCTATTATATGTGGTAAACGCTCAAATAAAGCACGCTC
>CAZHXU010000247.1:0-4436 GCA_964536535.1 uncultured Fusobacteriaceae bacterium | reverse complement strand
TTGGAATCCAGCAACTATTACTATTTTACCATCTTCTAGATTTTTTTCTACCCTACTTGCATCAATTTTTTTTATTTTACTCTTTGTATGTAGTCCTGTTGTAACAATTCCAGCTTGTAAACCAGTAAGACTTATTGCTTCTACTCCTTCATTATGAAGTGCCATAGTAAGTAGTGCAATTGTTTGTTGTTCACCTGTTGACATTAGTCTATCAAGTTCTCTTCTACATGGTTTTTCATCAAGTTCATAGGCCATTTTTAAAAGAGCATCTGTTGTTTTCCCCATAGCACTAACTACTACCACTAATTCATTTCCACTTTCTTTAAGTGATTTTAGGTGTTTTGCTATATTTCTAATTTTTTCAATACTACCAACAGAAGTTCCACCATATTTCTGTACTAATCTCATATTCTCCCTCTTTCAATCTATAAAAATATTTTTTAATCTAAAGTTAAATCATTTCTTATTAAATCTTCATAACTTTCTCTTTTTACAACAACTTTTGCACTTTTATCTTTTACAAATACTACAGCAGCTTTTTTGATTCTGTTATAGTTACTTGCCATAGAGTAGTTATAAGCACCAGTACTTGCAATAGCTAAGATATCTCCTTGTTGAGGTTCTGTAAATTTACCTTCTCTTATAAGTACATCTCCACTTTCACAACATTTTCCTGCTACTGTTGCTATATAATTTACTTCATCATTAAGTTTGTTTGCTACTGCCCCTTCATATTCTGCTTGATAAAGAGCAGGTCTTATATTATCGGTCATTCCACCGTCAACAAATATGTAATTTTTCCCACTGTATGTTTTTTTCGTTCCACCTACTGTATAAAGTGTAGTCCCAGCATTTGCTACTATACTTCTACCTGGTTCTATCATTACCCTTTTAATAGGGAGATTTAATTCTTCTTTTATTTTATCTATATCTCTAACCATGTTTTTTACAAAAGTTTCTAAGTTTACTGGATCGTCACCATTTGCATAATAGATTCCAAATCCACCACCAAGATTTATTGCTTCTGTAACAAATCCGATTTTTTCCTCTAATCTTTTTGCAAAACCAAACATTACTTCTACTGCCCCATAAAATGGTTTGTCATCAAATATTTGTGATCCTATATGACAGTGAAAACCTTTTAAATTAACATTTTTTGCTTGTACAAAAGCTGTTATTTTTTCATAAATATCTTCTGAGAATATACTTTCACCAAATTTTGAATCAAACTTTGAAGTTTGAATATACTCATGTGTATGTGCATCTATTCCTGGATTTACTCTTAATAATACATTAACTTCTTTTCCTGCTTTTACTGCTAATTCTTCTAGTACTTTTAATTCATTTACATTATCAACAATAATATGACCTACACCAAATTCTATTGCCATTTCTATTTCATCAACTGTTTTATTATTCCCATGCATATAAGTTTTTTCTAGAGGATAACCTGCTCTTTTAGCTGTATATAATTCTCCACCTGAAACTACATCTAAATTAAGCCCGTTTCTCTCTACCAATTGGCACATTGCAACTGTCATAAAAGCTTTACTTGCATAGATTACTTCTGTTTCTACCTTTGTTGAAACAAAGTTCTCTTTGAATATTCTCATATTCTCTTCTATTAATCCTTGATCCATAACATATAATGGACTTCCAAATTGATTTATAAGTTCTTTAGCATTTATACCTGCTATATGTAATTCCCCATTTTCATTTGTGCTATTTCCAAATAATCTCATGTTACCCTCCCTGTATATAAATTTATTTTTTATAAGTATAAAAAAAGTTGATAGGTGTCAAAATCCTATCAACTTAATATCAATATAAAATATATACTAATTAAATCAATAAGATAGCACTCCATTATTTCTAATGACAGTCTGCAAGATTTTTTCCTGCAGCCCAGCAAAGAATTTACCAGATTCTTTACTTCGGCGATTACACCTTTTAATATACTTCTACAGTTTGGTAACTTCCGTATATTTACTCTTTGTTTTCGCAACCTCTATCTAACTCATATTCGTTTTTACTTGTTGGAGCTAGTATACTCTATTAAAAAAAATAATAAAAATATATAAAATAAATGAAAAAGATTAATATTATTTATTTTAACCTAGAAGCCCTGTCTTGTCAAAGAAAAAGAACATATGATTATTATATTTTTCAGGAAATTTTTCTTTAAAAAAATTTTTTTATTTTAATAGAATCCAAATAATAATAACAAAATTTTATGAATAACTCCTAATAATTTCAGTACTTTTCCCTTTTTATAATAAAATTTTTTGTATAGTCAAAATTCCATATTAGTTTTTTCTAATATAGTTGTTGACAGAGGAATATATTTGTGATATTCTCTTTGTATGAAAAGTATGAAATTTACGAAAGGTGTGATAAAATGTTTGGATTTTTATTTGGAAATAATATAAAAAGTTTAAGTGGACAAGAAGCAAAAGAAATGATTAAAAAAAATAAGAATATAGTATTAATTGATGTAAGAAGTTCTATGGAAGTAGCTAGTGGTAAAGTTAAAGGTGCAAAAAATATAGATGTTTCATCAAATACATTTAATAGTCAAGTGGAGAAACTTGATAAAAATAAAACTTATATTTTGTACTGTGCTAGTGGTGGGCGTAGCCATAGAGCATGTAGCATAATGAAAAATATGGGATTTGAAGAAGTATATAATGTTCAAGGTGGAATAATGTCACTTATGTAAATCAAAGAAATATATCTAAAATTAGGAGGAAGTATGAAGAAGAAAATAGTTATCATTGGTGGTGTTGCTGGCGGAGCATCTGCTGCTGCTAGACTGAGAAGATTAAGTGAAACAGATGAAATTATAATGTTTGAAAGAGGACCTCATGTTAGTTTTTCCAATTGTTCTTTGCCTTATCATCTAAGTGGAATAGTTCCTACAGCAGACAAATTAGTATTAATGTCTCCTGAAAAATTTGATAAATCATATAATATTGACGCTAGAACACTTAGTGAAGTTATTGAAATAGATAGAAAAAATAAAGAAGTTGTTGTAAAAAAATTAAATACAAATGAAATTTATAGAGAAAGTTATGATAAATTAATTTTAAGTCCTGGAGCAAAACCAATAGTTCCAAATATTAAAGGCATAGAAAAAGCAAAAGTATATACTATTAGAAATGTAGTTGACATAGACAAATTAAATCAGTCTATAAAAACTCTTGATAATCCTAAGATATCTGTAATAGGTGGTGGATTTATTGGAGTAGAAGCTGCTGAAAATCTAAAAGAAGCTGGTTACCAAGTTAATTTAATTGAAGCTTCAAATCAAATTTTGGGACAATTTGATTATGATATGGTTCAAATTCTTCATAAAGAATTATTTGATAAAGGTATAGATTTGATTGTAGATGATAGAGTAACTGAATTTGATGAAAACAACATCATTTTAGCTAGTGGAAAAAAAGTTGAAAGTGATGTAGTTATTTTAGCTATTGGTGTATTAGCTGAAACTAATTTAGCAAAAGAGGCAGGAATATTATTGGGTGAAAGTGGAAATATAGAAGTAGATATTAACCACTTAACTAATGACAAAAATATCTATGCTGTTGGAGATGCTATTGAAGTAACAAATAGTTTGAATAATAATAAAATGAAACTTCCTTTAGCTGGACCTGCACAAAAACAAGCAAGAAATGTAGCTGATCATATTAATGGTAGAGAAACTCTAAATAGAGGATATATTGGTTCATCAGTTATAAAAGTTTTTGATTATAATGCCGCTTCTACTGGGCTAAATGAAAAACACCTAAAAAATATGGATATTGATTATGACATCGTTAGGATTATTCCAGGTGATAAAGTTGGGCTTATGCCTGATAGAGAATTTATGCACTTCAAATTATTATTTGAAAAAGGCAGTGGTAAAATTCTTGGTGCACAAGGAATAGGTAAAGGAAATGTAGATAAAAGAATAGACGTAATTGCAACTGTTCTCAAATTTGGTGGTGACCTTGATGACCTTCGTGACCTTGAATTAACATATGCACCTCCATTTGGAACTGCAAAAGATATTGTAAACTATGGTGGTTATGTAGGAACAAATATAAACGAAGGAAGTGCAAAAGTTGTGAGGGTAGAAGATGTAAGAAATCTACTTGACCAAGGAGTTTTCCTTGTAGATATACGTGAAGTTGGAGAACATAAAAGAGGTCACATAAAAGAGTCTTATAATCTTCCTCTTAGTCAGTTGAGAAAAAGGTATAATGAACTTCCTAAAGATAAACCTTTGTATTTGTATTGTAAAAGTGGTCAAAGAAGCTATAATGCAGCAATGGCTCTACAAAATCTAGGTTATAAAGAAGTTTATAATATTTCAGGTGGAATACAAGCTTTATCATATTTTGAATATTATAATGACAAAGTAACAAATAGAGAAAAAATCTTAACTGAATATT
>CAZHXU010000246.1:0-4455 GCA_964536535.1 uncultured Fusobacteriaceae bacterium | reverse complement strand
TACCAGATGCTATTTGTTTAATTGCACTACGTCTATTATCTCCAAATCTAGCTGGGTTTTCTCCACCTTCACCAGAGTTTGATTTTCCACCAATAGTATTCATAGCTATTGCCATAGCTTCATGGGCTTCTTGTGAGATAGACCCATATGACATAGCTCCTGTTACGAATCTCTTAGTTATTTCATCTACAGATTCTACTTGAGATATATCTATAGGATTTCCCTTTTTAATCTTGAATAATCCCCTAATAGTAGCAAGTGCTTCTCCTTGTTCATCTACTAATTTCGAGTATTTTTTAAACTCTTTATAATCTGCTGTTCTTGTTGAGTGTTGTAGTGATGCTACTACTTCTGGTGAGAATAGTCTCTTCTCTCCATATTTTCTCCATTTATAGTCTCCAACATTAGGCAGAGTTTCTACCTCTTGTCTATAATCATCATAAGCTGCTTCATGTCTCTTTAGAGTTTCTTCCTCTAATCCAGCTAAACTAACACCTTCTATTCTACTTGCAGTTCCTACAAAATACTTGTCTACTACAGATTTTGATAATCCTACTGCTTCGAATATCTGAGCTCCTCTATATGATTGTACCGTTGAGATACCCATCTTAGATGTTACTTTTAATAAACCTTTATTTATAGCTTTAACAAACTTCTTTTGTTTTTTTTCTACATCTCCACTAGTTAGATATAACTCTTTTTCAGACATATAAGCTATAGCTTCAAAAGCTAAATATGGATTTACAGCAAGTGCCCCGTATCCAATTAAAGTAGCAAATTGCATTACTTCTTTAGCTTCTCCAGTTTCTACTATTATATCTACACCATTTCTTTTGTGTTCTTTTATTAAAAAGTGTTGTAAACCTGCTGTAGCTAACAAACTAGGTATAGCTATCTTATCTTTAGATACTCCTCTATCTGATAATACTATTATATTTTTTCCAGCTTCTATACCTTCAAGTGTTTCAGCAAATACTCTCTCAAGAGCTTTTTCTAAACCTTCTTCTTTTGTAAATAAGATAGATACTACTTTTGATTTAAAGTGATCTTCATCTAAAGCTAAAATCTTCTCTAACTCTTTGTTTGTTAAAACTGGTGAGTTAAGTTTTATAACATTTGCTTTATCTTCTGTATCTGCTAATATATTTCCTTGGATACCAAGTTGAGTAGTATATGACATAACTACATCTTCTCTTATTGGATCTATAGGTGGGTTTGTTACTTGTGCAAATAATTGCTTAAAGTAATGGAATAGATGTTTTGAGTTATTTGATAATACTGCAAGTGTAGCATCATTCCCCATAGAACCAAGTGGTTCTTTTTCATTTTTTGCCATCTCAGCTAAGTTAACTTGTAAATCTTCCCTAGTGAAACCAAATGCTTTCATTCTAGTTGCAAGAGTTTCAAAGTCATCTTCAAATCTAACTTGACCTTCAGCTATATTATCTATCTCTCTTTTATTATCATCTAACCATTTTCTATATGGTTTACCACTAGCTATCTTAGCTATAGTTTCTTCTTCAGTATATCTTCTACCTTCATTAAGATTAATATACATAATCTTACCAGGTTCTATTCTTCCATGTTCCTTTACATCTTTAAAGTCAATTTCTTGTGTTCCTGCTTCAGATGCCAAAATCAACAAATCATCATTAGTAATAAGGTATCTAGATGGTCTAAGTCCATTTCTATCTAACATACATACTAACTCTTCTCCATTAAACATAGCAAGTGCTGCTGGCCCATCCCAAGGTTCCATTAAACCACTATAATATTCATAAAATGCCTTTAATTCATCTGGCATTTGATTATCTTTTTCCCAAGCTGCAGGTACAAGTAAAGCTGCTGCTTCTATAAGTGGTTTTCCACTAGCTAATAAAAACTCTAAAGCATTATCTAAATTAGCTGAATCTGATCCGCTAGCTTTATTTATTGGGAATACTTTATTTATTTCATCTCCAAATACTTCATTATAAAGTTCTGGTTCTCTAGCAGCCATCCAGTTTACATTACCTTTAATAGTATTTATCTCTCCATTATGTGCAAGGTATCTAAATGGTTGTGCAAGATCCCATGATGGGAATGTATTTGTACTATATCTTTGGTGAATCAAAGCTACATTACTTTTTACAAGTGGGTTTACTAAATCAAGATAAAACTTCCCAACTTGATCTGCAAGTAACAAACCTTTATAAACTATAGTTTTACTTGACATAGATGGTATATATACATATTCTTTTTCGTTTATGTCCGATGCATTTACTGCATTTTCTATAGCTTTTCTGATTATATATAATCTTAATTCAAAGTTATCTTCATCAGCTGATTTTTTGATGAATACTTGTTTGATTTGAGGCAATGTTTCGCTTGCTTGTACCCCTACGTGTTTTACATCTACTGGTACATCTCTCCAAGCAATAATACTTTGTCCTTCTTCAGCAACTACTTTTTCTACCAATGCTACTGCTGCTTCTCTTGCTTCCTTATCTTGAGGGAAGAATATTGGTGCTACACCGTATTCGCCTTCTTTAGGCAAATCCTCTACTACAGATAAAAAGAACTCATGTGGAATTTGCATTAACATACCTGCACCGTCTCCAGTTGTTGGATCTGCTCCTACTGCTCCTCTATGTTCTAATTTTTCTAATACTTCTATACCTTTTTTTACTATTTCATGGCTTTTTTCACCTTTGATGCTTGCCACTAGTCCTATACCACAGTTATCTTTTTCAAAGTCAGGTCTATATAAACCTTGTTCACTTGGCATTCCTATTCCTCTAGCCATAATTTTTCCCCCAATCTATTTTAAAAAATTTCTAAACTATACTATATTTTTATACATTATATCCTATATTTTTACTTATGTTAAATATATAGATTTTCTTTTTTTTATATATACCATATATATATAAAACTTGAAATACTATATATTTATTTGATGCCGTCTTATATTATAACATGATTTATAAAGTTTCTTATCCTTTAAATTTTATATATGAAGTATTAATCACATAAATATTTCTTATTAATCAAAAAATAGAAAAAGAGCTCCAAAAAGCTCTTTAACCACGAATTACACCTATTGCACAAATTAAATTACAAAACAACTCTTCTGTACTCTAAACTTTTATTTTTAAAGTTTATTATCAACCCTAATTTCTTATTTGATATTTTAAGATAATTAATTGTTTGAGCTAAGTGAATCTCGGTTATTTTATCAACTGTTTTCAACTCTACTATAATTTTATCTTCTACAATCAAGTCTGCTATATATCTTCCAATAATTTTATCATAATATAGAATATCTAATTCTTTTTGAACTTCAAAAGATATGTCTGATTTCTCTAACAATAAAGAAAAAGCATTTTCATATACTTTCTCTAAAAATCCTCCTCCTAAATCCCTATGAATTTTCATTGCTATTCCTATTATTTCATAGGATAAGTCTTTATATAACATCTCTCTCCTATCTGTGTAATTAGTGTAATTAGTGGTTAACTTCTTTATACTTATTTTCTTTAATTATCCTTTTTATCTCGTGGTTATCTTGTGGTTAAATATTTCTATAGAATTGTTTCTAAAATTTTTGCAACACCATCTCTTTTATTTGTATCTGTAGTTATATTTGCTATTTTTATAAGTTCTTTATTTTTACTATTTCCCATAACAACACCTATACCTGCTCTTTTTAACATCTCTATATCATTTCCACCATCACCAATAGCCATAGTATCTTTTATATCTATGTCAAATTCTTTACAAAGTAATTCTAATCCAATCCCTTTGGAAACACCTTCATTGTTTATCTCGATATTACCACTTGCAGAACTACTTATACTTAGACCTAACTTTTCAATATTTTTACTAAGTATTTTCAATTCGTTTTTTTCACCAATAACAAGGATTTTATAAAACTCTTCTTTTGTATTATCAATATATTCTTTAATATCTTTTATCCTTTTTGTAAACTTGCCTATTCCTGTTTCTTTTCTAAATAGACTAATTACTTTTTTGGGATTAAGGATAAACTTTAGCCCTTTAGTAAAAAACTTGTTGATTAAACCTTTAGATTTAGATAAATTTGTTCTTATCTCATCTCGTCCTTGAATAAAAACTAAGTTGTTATCTAAGTCTATATTGGATAGGATTGTTGATAGTTTATCAAGGGGTAGAAGGGTGTTGCTAAGTATTTTTTCATTATTTAATTTTATATAAGCACCATTACTACACATATAATGTAGCCCCTTTACTTCTTTTGTTAACATCTTAGCTTGCCTGTAGTTTCTCCCTGTTGCTATTACTACCTTTATACCTTTATCTATTAATTTTTCTATAACTTCTATACTTCTACTACTCACTCTTCCATAATCATTTAATAATGTTCCATCAAGATCTATCAAAACCATTTTTATATTTTTCATAATAACCTCCAATAGATTTATTATAGCATATATA
>CAZHXU010000245.1:0-4484 GCA_964536535.1 uncultured Fusobacteriaceae bacterium | reverse complement strand
AGTTAAGGATTTTAAAAGAGAATAATGAATAATTTCATTCTCTGTTTTTTCTTTTTTGAATTTTCTCATTTTTATTAGACAAATTTCATTTATTGTTTAATTCTGTAAGTACCAAGGTGAATGGAAAGACACCGACATGTTATATATAGATAAGCGAGTGTTTTACAACTAGAGTTAGTCCAATCATAAACTCATTAAAAATTCAGAACAATTATCGAGTCTCAAGTAATAACCACATATTTGTATCATCGTAACCTCTCACTTTAACAGAAATTGATTCATTCACTCTTAGTGCCTTATCCTCTACTAGTAATCCTAATTGCTTATCAACTTCTATTATCCAACCACTCGGATAATGATAGAGAACCTTACCTTCTAATATCAAACCGACTTCGTATGAAGACTTATTCTTTTCCCAGTATTCCATATTAGGCAAAGTAAGATTCAACCATAATGACGAAAATTCAGATTCCGATATATATTCTACGCTGCTATCAAAATCCTCTTTGCTCAATTTACCTTCTGACAAGCAATCTTCAAAACATGAAAGTTGAACATTATCTTTAGAGTTGATAATAATCTGTCTAGTGGCATAACTGTCTCTGTCAATTTCAATCCAGAACATTTCTTCATCAAAGACAAAATGTATATACGTAAACTGATTTCCCATATGATTTGCTCCCTTTAAAAAATTTATTTTTTAGTTTCCATAAAAGCATCGATTCTTTCAATAATATAGCTCGGAACAATATCAAACTATAACCATGTACATCACTTTCTCTTGAGCATGTTGCTAACCGTCGTGTTAGGTGAAGGTTATCGATTTTAATAATTCTGATCAAATAGCACAGCATCTGTAATTCTAAGTCTTACAAACTGACCTATCGATAAATTATTACTTTCTAGTTCAATACATATAATGCTATTTGAAAAGCGTACTACCGTATATCCGTCAGAATCTTTTGACTCAATCAAACCCGTCAGCCATACTTCAGCATCATCGATTTCAATATTGAATTCATTAATTGATGCAATAAATATGTTCTTATCAAGAAGAAACACATCTTGTAACTCTATCTCAACATTTCGTTCATCACCTACATCAGGTATTTTTCCATTCCAAAGAAATCGAAAGTCTCCAAAGCTAGTATTTACAAGAATAGTATTATCAGTACTAACGTCAACTACTTTTATTTTCATGTTAACCCTCTCAATCAGTTCATAATAAATTTAACCTAACTTGTTTATAGGCGATACAAAGTTTCCTATTAAATTCATATTTAAAGATATAACCGAATTTCTATGTCGCATTATTTCTTATAAATCATCAAGTGAACTTTTGACACTTTGTATAGTATTTGTATAAATTTTAACAATTTCTAACCTATAACTCATAATTAGTTTTACCTTATAACTTTTAATAAAAGTATACCATAAATAAAGAAGTGAAGTAAAATTAATAAACTAGATTATTATGATATCTTTGGATAGAATACAGTGCGTAATTTAAATCACTCGATTTGTGCATTTTTGCAAAAAAAATAGGTATCACCCTTAAAATTTTTTAAAATTAATTCCCTACAAAAGAATAGAATTAAAACTAAAAGGCCTAGTCCAGTTAAGTACAGAACTTTAGCCTCTTAAACAATGTTATTAAGTTAAGGATTTTAAAAGAGAATAATGAATAATTTCATTCTCTGTTTTTTCTTTTATCTTGAAACATATAAAAAACCTAGTTTAATTAGAAAAAATCAAAGTTTTCTTTATAAAGATAAATATATTATTCAAACTAAAGTGCTGATAATAAATTTTGTTTTTTCTCAAATCTTTTATAAAGGGCAAAAATGATTATTAGATTTAATAAAATACTTAAGTATCTCAAATTACTATCTAATAATAGGTATACTAAAATAGTAGGTAGAAGTACAAAAATTACTTGTATCATATTTCCAAAACCTAAAAGTTTATTTTTTTCTTCCCCTTGTAAACTATTATAGTTTTTATAAAAAACTCTCGTATCACCCTTTATGAAAGTGATAGAAACAAAGGATAAAATACTTGCTGTTATGTAAAAAAGAATAAAACCGATGCTATTAATTCCTCTTAAATAAAGAGTAACTAATGTATGGATAACAATTGGAGCTAACATAGTTTTTATGAATAAAGCTTTTAAACTACCTAAATAGATATCTTTTTTGTCTGTGGGAATATAATCAAAAACCCACGAAGCTTTGTTGTTTTGGGTATACGCAACTAGATTAGCAAGGGCTACATAATATAAAAAAACTATGAAAAAGTTTAGCGCATATGATCCTTCTTCTATCATACCTATAGAAATTTCACTATTACGAATATCTTTATACATAAATATAAATGGGAATATAATAGACATAATTATACTCGGCATTGCACTTACTTTGAATTTGTCTTCATTTGAAAAAATAGCAAAAGCTTTGAAAAAAGCTACTTCTTCTACTCTATTTCTGAATAAAAATGGTATTTTTATTCTTCTACCCCTCTCCTTCCTAACTTTATGTGGTACTACTCTATTTTTACTTTTTATCAAATTCTTTTCAAAATTTGGCAATATAGACTTTGTAAAGATAAATACAGTAAAAATAAACAACATAAAAGTAGCTAAAAAACCAAGGGTATTAAAGATATTTATTCCTTCAAAAACCATATTAACTAGGCCGTTTGACCAGTAGGTAGGTAGAAGGAATAAAATATTTTTGCTTACATAACCAGTAGAAAAACTTATTTGAGTTATTTCTCCAATAAACTGAAAAGAAACAACAATAATCAATGTGAAAGCTAGCTGAAATCTAGTAGCAAATTTTCTCAATTTATCTTTATTTAGTTCTTTGGACGCTTTTGTAAAAGCAAAAATAGAAAGTAGTGTTAATATGAAAAACCACATAAAAGAACTTAATAAATATGCAAGAGAAAAACCAAATCCAAACTTTCTAAAACCTAATAATACAGGTATACTAATCAAAGCAAAATATGAAGTAATAAAATCACTTGCTAATAAAAAAAACCTTGATAAACTTATGATTCGAAGGTCAATAGGGCTAGCCATAAGTATATTCAAATCACTATAATCAAAAATAACCAAACTCATGGACATTAACATAAGTGGTAAAAACATAAAAGTCAAAGTCAATATTGATAAAGCACTGTTGAATAACAAGTCACCTATAGGGTTTAAGAGTGCATATGCCATAAATGATGCAATAAAAAATGGAACTAATCCAAAAATATGCTCTAATACAGATAATCTCTTTTCTCCCAACATATCTTGATAAATAGACTCTTGTTTGATTTTCAAAAGTTTATAAAAAAGATTTGAATCGATATTAGCTTTTTTATAAAATGGTTCAAATATTTTAGCTACTTTGATGATTAACATCGTTCTCACCTCTAATAGCTTTTATTATCTCTTTTGCTTTTATATCCGAGCCTTCATTTCCAGTTAATTTATTAAATATTCCTTCAAGATTTCCATTTTCATCTTCGGATTTTAATGATTCAAAATCTCCATCAGCAATAATCTCTCCATTTTGCAAAAGAATGATTCTATCACTTACTTTTTCAACAACATCCATTAGATGAGATGAATAAAATATTGTTTTTCCCTCTTTAGCCAACTGATCTATTAATTCCTTAAAAACCATTACACTATTGGCATCAAGACCACTTAGAGGTTCATCAAAAATAATCAAATCAGGATTATGAAGTATACTAGAAATAATAAGTACTTTTTGTTTCATCCCCTTTGAAAATGAGCTGATTTTTTTGTCATAAACTTCTTCTATGCCAAAAATTTCCATAAGTTTTTTACTTCTACTCTCAATTTCGTTATCTCCCAATTTATATATACCACCAAAAAACAAGAAGTAGTCACGAGGACTAAGTGCTTCGTATAATTCGGCAATTTCTGGTACATAACCAACAGAATATTTATAATTTTTATCTTTTTTTATGTCAATTCCACTTACTTTGATGCTCCCTTTATAGTTATCAATTATTCCCAAAATCATCTTGATAGTTGTGCTTTTCCCCGCCCCATTTGGACCTATATAACCAATTACTTCTCCTCTGTTTACACTAAATGACAAATTTTTAATTATGTCTTTACCTTTTTCATATGCCATAGACAAATTTTCAATTTCTAATATTTTTTCCATTTGATTTTAGAAAGTACAAACTTTCTATCCCCTTTCTACATAATATTTCAATAATAATTATACAACTTTTCATTTGTAAAATAAAGTCATTAAATCTTCTATTTTTTAACGATTTTAATATTTTTTACTTTTCTAAAACTTTTCAGGAAATAGACTGGTATATTTCTATCTTTTTCTAAAACATTTCTGTCGACCTCCGGTAGTGTAAAAATCCCTAGGGGTCGACAGATTCTTTCAAGCAACTGATATTTCTAATCAAACTATAGGTTGTATATATTCTTCACTTGATTTTGG
>CAZHXU010000244.1:0-4553 GCA_964536535.1 uncultured Fusobacteriaceae bacterium | reverse complement strand
AAAAAGTGGCTTTCGCCACTTTTCTTTTTAGAATAATGATCTTTGGTTAGTTTCACTTAGACCGTGAATAGCCCCAACTGCTTTAAGACCTTCAACTACAGTTCCACTAGCTTTTGTCCTACGTTTAAGATCTTCATATGAGATAAAGTTTCCATCTTGTCTTTCTCTCACTATATTATCAACTACCGAAGCTCCAAGACCATTAAGAGCAATTAATGGTACTCTTATTTTATCCCCTTCGATAGTAAATCTAAATCCTTCTGATTTGTATACATCTATTCCTTCAAACTCTATTCCCCTAGCGTGCATCTCTACTATGATTTCACACAGAGCAAGTTGAGTTTTTTCCCTTACATCCAGTTTACCTTGTTCAGCCAACTCTTTTCTTCTTGCATTAACTTCATTAACAGGTTTTAGCATTATTTCTGAGTCAAAATCATCAGCTTTTCTACTTAGGTATGCTGCATAGAATGCAAGTGGATAATGAACTTTGAAGTATGCTATACGCATAGCCATCATTACATAAGCAACTGCATGTCCCTTAGGGAACATGTATTTGATACGTTTACATGATTCAATATACCATTCAGCAACTTTATGTTCTTTCATAAGGTTTGAATACTCTTCCCATTGTTCAGGCTCTTTACTTGGTCTACCTTTTCTTACAAACTCCATTATCTTAAATGCAGTTCCTTTTTCTATACCTGAATCGATAAGGAAGTTCATAATATCGTCCCTTACGGAAATAACTTCTGATAGAGTAGCTTTTTTTGCTCTAACAAATTCTTGGGCATTATTAAGCCAAACGTCTGTACCATGTGATAATCCAGAGATACGAACAAGTTCAGCAAAAGTAGTTGGTCTTGTATCAACAAGCATCTGTCTAACAAACTGTGTACCAAACTCAGGAACACCATAACTACCAACAGTAGAACCAATTTGTTCAGGAGTTACTCCAAGAGCTTCTGTATTAGAGAATAATTTTAGAGTTTCTCTGTCAGCAAGAGGTACATCAAGTATATCTACACCTGTGTATTCTTGTAATAACTTTATTGTAGTAGGGTCATCATGACCAAGTATATCAAGTTTTACAAGCTGTTCGTCCATTACGTGATAATCATAATGAGTAGTAATACTTGGGTTTTTCATATCATTTGCTGGTCTTTGTACTGCACAAAATTCATAGATAGAATTTCCTTGTGGTACAACTATCATTCCACCAGGATGTTGACCAGTAGTTTTTTTGGCACCTTCTACTTTTTTGGCTATTCTAGCCATTTCTGCATTCTTTTTATTTATATCATGTTCTTCAAAGAACTTTTTAACATAACCAAAAGCATTTTTTTCAGCAAGGGTAGAAATAGTCCCTGCTTTAAATACATTTTCTTTACCAAATAGAGTTTCACAGTATCTATGAATTTCACTTTGATATTCACCTGAGAAGTTAAGATCTATATCTGGGACTTTGTCTCCATTGAATCCCATAAATACTTCAAATGGTATTGCATGCCCATCTCTTTTATACTTTGTACCACATTTTGGACAGTCTTTTTCAGGAAGGTCAACTCCTGCTCCTTCTTTGTCCATAAATTCAGCGTGTTTACACTCTGGGTTAGTACAGATATAGTGTGGATAAAGGGCATTAACTTCTGTTATATCCATCATAAATGCTACTAGAGATGAACCAACCGATCCCCTTGAACCAACTAAGTATCCATTATCAAGTGACTCTTTAACTAGTTTTTGAGCTGATAGATATAATACCGAGAATCCATTACCAATAATAGCTTTTAATTCACGTTCTATTCTGTCTTCTACTATTTGTGGCAGAGGATTTCCATATATTCTATAAGCTTTTTCATATGTCATCTCTCTACATATATTTTCGGCGTTGTCGATTTTTGGTGGGTAGAAGCCACTTGGTACAGGCTGTACTTTTTCTATCGAATCAGTTATTGCTTTTGGAGTATCAAGTACTATCTCTTTTGCAATATCTTCACCTAAATATGTAAACTCTCTAAGGAGTTCATTTGTTGTTCTATAATAAAATTTGTTATCTGTTTTGTATTGTTTTTCTCTAAATACACTACCACTTCCATATAATAAAACACTACGTACTATATAATCTTCTTCATCTAAGTAATGTACATTTGATGTAGCAATAACTTCTTTTCCTGCATTTTTAGCAAGGTCATAAAAGAATCTATTAGCTTTTTCTATATCTTCATAACCAGTAATAGTACCAGTTCCACCTTTTTCTATAAGTTCATTATATGTTTCTCTTGGTTGGAGTTCGATATAATCATAGAATTTGATTTGTTCCTCAAGAGAATCAAGGTTGTACCTCATATAATCAGAGTATAATTCTCCTTCATTATTAAAGTGCATACTAGAAGGAGCCCCAATTAATAATCCTTCTCTATACTCTTCTACTAAACTACGTGGTATACGTGGTTTTTTACCTCCGTAATAATTTAGGTGACCTTCAGATGTCAGTCTATATAGATGTTGTAGTCCCTTAGTATTTTTTACTAACATGATTATATTGTTAGTAGCTTGTTTCTGTATATTTACAGGGAATACTTTGTCTAATTCATTTAGTTTTGTAGCACCCTTTTCGATAAACATCTCAAGGAATCTAGCAAATACATGGGCAGTAGCCTGTGAATCATCCACAGCTCTATGGTGGTTATCAAGAGAAACTCCAAGAGCTTTTGTAACAGTCTTTAGACCATGTCCTCTAAGGTCAGGAAGTAAATCTCTAGACCATTGTAAAGTATCAATAAGAGTTGGTTTGTAGTCAAGATTCATGTGTTTTTTACAATCTCTTTTTAAGAAACCTATATCAAACTTGGCATTATGAGCTACTAAAGTTGCATCTCCAATAAATTCCATAAACTTTGGAAGCATAATGTCTATAGTAGGAGCATTTGCAACCATATTATTGTCTATACCAGTTAATTCTTGTATCTTTTCTGGAATTGCTTTCATTGGATTTACAAATTCAGCAAAAGTATCGATAATACGTGTACCTTGCATCTTTACAGCTCCAATTTCGATTATCTCACCAGCATGAGAATTAAGACCCATAGTCTCAAGGTCATATACTACATATGTTTCTTCTTCCAAAAGTACATCTTTTGCATTTTCTACCATTGGTCTTCTGTCATCAACCATATAAGCATCACAACCAAATATTACTTTTAGGTCGCTTCCTTTTGCTGCTTTATAAGCAAATGGGAATGAATGAACAACTCCGTAATCTGTTATAGCTATTGCTTCTTGTCCGTATTTTAAAGCACGTTTTACAAGGTCTTTTGCATCTATAGCCCCTACCATCTCAGACATTTTTGTATGAGTATGAAGTTCTATATGTTTTACTTCCGCTTTATCTTCTCTTTCTTTTACTTTTGGAGCAATTTTATTGATACCTGTAGCAAAAATTACTTCTTCGTGGTTTTGGTAAGTATCTATTTGTTTTTTACCCCTTACTTTTACCCACATATCATTCTTAAGTGGAACTTTTTCATTTTCTTTCGCAAACATCTTTACAGTAATCGAGTCTTTGTAGTCTGTTATATTAAATATGAATAGTTGTTTTTTGGTAGAAGTTATTCTAATATCTACATTAAATACTTGTCCTTCTAATATACATACTTCATTTTGATGTAAAAGTTCAAACTCTTCAAATGAACTAGTAGTACCTTTTATCTCTCTACCATAGATAATATCTTCATTCTCACTAGTACTTGTTTTTTCTATTTTTTTATACTTTTGCTCTTCTTCAGCTATTTTCATAGCTTCAGCTTGTTTTTCAAGCATGAGATTTTGATGTTTTTCTTCTACTTTTTTTTCAAGCTCCCCAATAATGTTTGCAAAGTCACCAGTATGGAATGTAACTCTACAAGGCAAACCATATGAATCAAGAGTAGCTTCGATTCTTTTATCTATTCCTGCTTCTAATAGTTGATCTATAGCTACTTGACTTTTTAGAGCAATATAAACATTATTATCTCTAAGTTCAGCTTCATAAAAGAATAAAAATGTTTTAGCAATTGGTTTTCTCTTTTTAAGGTCGCCAATTACCCTTTCAACAATAAGTTTTTTCTCTTCTTGATTAAATTCTTTTTCTTTTAGTTTACTTTTTAAAACCAAATCAGCTTCATCAAAAACTTTATAGAATCTATCTTCAATAATATCAAGTTCATCAAAGTTGTGAGGGTTTTCAACCAAACACAAAATTTGTACTTTTTTTTGACTTTCAGATACAACAACTTCTTGTATCTTTATATTTTTAACACCAAAGTCCTCAAATGGGTTAACTTTTGGCAAAATTTTTACAAAATCTCTTCGCATAAGTCCTCCAGATTTTTACATATTTCCCCATATTATAACATTATTTTCCCATGTTGGAAAGGCAAAGAGTTTTATAAATTTCATTGAATTATAGACAAGAAAAATAAGGGAAATATATATTAAACTCTATATTTATATAAAACATGAAAAAGCAATACTAACCACGAATTCCGCAAATTACACGAATTAAATTTTTA
>CAZHXU010000243.1:0-4560 GCA_964536535.1 uncultured Fusobacteriaceae bacterium | reverse complement strand
TCAACTGTTTGAGCTCCTAAAAGCGAGTTTTGAAATTTAGTGAATGTAGTGTCTAATTAATCTTATTTCTTATAACAGTACTTGATTTTTTGGTTACTTTTGTATCAAGACAAAAGTGACAAAGAATAATAATAAAACTTTTAATTCACAAAAAAAGGACTAAATTCTTACAAATTAGTCCTTTGTCTTCAATCTGAAAAGAGGCAAAGCCTCTTTAAATTCTTATAGTTTTGATAGTTCTATTGCCAAATCTGTAGCAACTTTTGCATTATTAAATACTAATTCTATATTAGCTACTAAACTCTTACCTTCAGTTATATCTTTTACTTTTGCAAGTAAGAATGGTGTACTTTCTTTACCTTTAATTCCTTTTTCTTCTGCTTCTACTACTGCTGATTCAATAGCATTTGTGATTTTATCATAATCCATTTGGAACTCTTCTGGTATAGGATTTGCTATTACAATTCCACCTTTCAGATCAAGATCCCATTTAGCTTTTACTGCTTTTGCAAGTTCTTCTGCTTTGTCTACTCTATAATCTACTTTAAATCCACTTTTTCTTGTATAGAAAGCAGGTAATTCTTCTGTTCCAAATCCTACTACTGGTACTCCTTGTGTTTCAAGATACTCAAGAGTTAAACCAATATCTAAGATTGATTTTGCTCCTGCACAAACTACTGCTACATTAGTATTAGCAAGTTCTTGTAAGTCAGCACTAATATCCATAGTAGTTTGGGCACCTCTATGAACTCCACCAATTCCACCAGTTGCAAATACTCTTATTCCTGCAAGGTTTGCTACTATCATAGTTGAAGCTACTGTAGTTGCCCCCATAAGACCTTTAGCTAATATAAAAGGTATATCTCTTCTACTTGCTTTAACTACTTCTAATCCTGTTTTTCCTAATCTATCTATTTCTTCACTTGATAATCCAACTTTTAATTTGCCATCCATAATAGCAATTGTTGCAGGTATAGCCCCACCTTTTCTTATTATTTCTTCTACTTTCAAAGCTGTTTCCACATTTTGTGGATATGGCATACCATGTGAGATTATTGTTGACTCTAATGCAACTACTGCTTTTCCATTATCAAGTGCTTCTTTTACTTCTCTACTAATTTCCAAATATTTTTCCATCATTATTCTCTCTCCTTCTTTACTTTTTCAATTAATTCAACTGACAACTTTGGATTAATTGTATCTTCGTGTCCTATTGTTAAAATCGAAGCTGCTTCTGCAAATTTTGCAGTTTCTTCAATGCTATAACCATTTAAGAATGAATAAATTACTCCTGCTACAAAGGCATCTCCTGCACCTGTTGCATTTATTACATCAACTTCTTTTCCAGAAAGTTTTCCACTTTTTTTCCCATTAGTATAATATAAACCTTCTGCACCTAAACTTATGAACACTTGTTTACATCCTTTACTAATAAAGAATTCTCCAGCTAATTTAAGATCATCATCTGAATCTATTTTTATACCACTTAATATTTCTGCTTCAGCTCTATTTGGTTTTATTGTATGAAAGTTACCTATTACATGTTTTACTTTTAGAGCTTTAGGCACTGAAACAGTGTCTAAGATAAATATTTTATCTTTTTTATATTTAACCAAATATTCTATTACAGATTTTGGCATATTTGTATCTATAACACATAATTTTGATGCTTCTATTACTTTTTCTTTTTTCTTTATAAACTCAACATTCATTTTTTCATAAAGATCCATAGATGAAATAGCAAGTTCCATATCTCCATCATCATTTAATATAGATAGATAAGTTGAACCTGTTTCATTTTCTAAAAACATACTATCATCTATTTCTAATCCTATTTTTTTTGAATGTTCAATAATTTCTCTAGCATAGATATCACTTCCCAAAACACTTATAAGTTTTGATCTTATTCCAAGTTTTATCAAGTTTTCTCCTATATTTCTACCAACACCACCAAGAGATATTTTTACATTACCTGGGTTTGAATCTTTCCCAATTAGGGCTTTTTTAGGAAAACCTTGTATATCTATATTTGCCCCGCCTACTATAGCTACATATGGTTCTTCATCAATAATATATCCTTTACCTTTTATATAACCTTTTTTTATCAAATTACTAATATGTACTCCTATAGAAGACCTTGTGATATTTAACATATCTGCAATTTCATTTTGTGAAATTAGGGGATTCTCCTTTAGGATTTTTATTATTTCCATCTCTCTCTTAGTCATAACGCCCTCCATAAGCTATTATTTAAAAATTAAATAGATATTTACAGTATTGTTATATCACCTATTTACTAATAATTCAACTCTTTTTCCAAAATAAAATTTGTCAAAAAAAAAACTACGAAATTTTTGTATTTGTTTATTAATTTTTCTTTTTTTAATCTAAATAATCTCTACTTTTGATATTTTTTTTGAAAAAATCTTTCGTTTTTTATCATTTGCTTATTTTTTAAATATTAATTTCACTTTTTTTAATTTACTAGATAAATTAATATTTTATATAGCTTCTTTTATAATTATTTAAATTATATATGTTTTTCATTGACAAAATGAATATTTTTAGTATAATAATATCCCAAAGAAGATTGTTAGGAGGAATTAATGAAGGAAATTTTAAATGATATTATCCATGACTGTAAATTTTATACAAATTTGGGTAGTGTAGCCGATTATATTCCTATTTTAGCTAATGGAAATAAAAAAGATTTAGGCTTAGGTATTTATAATCTTGATAATACATATATTCAAAGTGGAGATACAGACAAGTTTTTTAGTATACAAAGTGTTTCAAAAGTTTTTAGTTTAATCTGTGCACTTGAAGATATCGGACTTGAAAAATTTTTAATGAAAGTTGATTTGGAGCCTTCAGGAGATAGATTTAATTCACTTATAAAACTTGAAACTGTTGAAAAAAACAAACCACTCAACCCTTTTATAAATGGCGGAGCTATAACCACCATTAGTCTTATCAAAGGAAATTCTCCTTTAGAAAGATTTGAAAAAATTCTTGATTTAATTAGAAAAATGACTAATAATGACAGTATTAACTATAACAAAGATATTTTTATCAGTGAAAAAGAAACTGGGCACAGGAATAAAGCAATTGCATATTTTCTAAAAGGTGCAAACATATTAGAAGGTGATGTTGATGAAATTTTGGATACATATTTCAAAATTTGTTCGGTAGAAGCGAGAGTAGAAGATATGGCTAAAGCAGCAAGTGTAATTGCAAATAACGGTATTGCTCCTTGGTCTGGAAAAAGGATTATTGAAAAAGAAATCATACCTATTATAAGAGCTGTTATGTGTTCATGTGGACTTTATGATGGAAGTGGAAATTTTGCAGTGCGTGTGGGTATTCCTGCAAAAAGTGGTGTTGGTGGTCTTATTATAGGTGTTGTTCCCAATAAGATGGGAATTGCTACTTTTGGCCCTGCTCTAGACAAAAAAGGAAATAGTATAGGTGGAATAAAAATATACGAAGAATTAAACAAACAATTTAATTTAAGTATTTTTTAAAAACATTTTTATAAATAAACCAAGTTGAAAATAAACAACTTGGTTTTATTTAATTTTTATTACTATTTTTATGTCAAAAGTATTAATACCCAATTGTACATATTTCTAAAAGTTTTTCTTTAATCTCTTTTCTATTTCTTCTACTTTTATCTTAGCTCCAAAAGTTAAAATGGCTAATCAAACATTTCTTAATTATATTCTAATTATATTTAATTTTACTTTAGACTATTTAATTTGTCTGCTTTCTAAAAAAATAAATTTTTTTTACATATTATTTACAATTTGATTTCCTTATTCTTGTGAATTAATTATTTATTACTCTTCTACTCACCTGAGCTTCACCTCCCAAATTAAATGAATTTTTTCTCATATTAGTGAATTTTTTATACCCAAAAGTACTTTTGATTGTACCAAAGTATCACTAAGATTTTTCATTCTCCCTTTAAAATCAAGGGTTTCAAGAGTAAAATACCTTGATTTTTTTATGGAGAAGTGCTAGTATATATGCTGACAAGACAGAAAGATTAAGGAGTTTTTATGGAGTTATTAAAAGAGATAGAGAGATTAAAAAAGGAAAAAAATGCAATAATTTTGGCTCATTATTACCAAAATCCTGAAGTTCAAGAAATTGCTGATTATGTAGGAGATTCTTACTACCTAAGCCAAGTTGGAAAAGATTCAGATGCTGAAGTTATTGTTTATTGTGGAGTACAATTTATGGCTGAAAGTGCAAAAATCCTTTCACCAAATAAAAGAGTTTTATTCCCCGCATATACATGTGCACCATGTTGTATGGAAAATCAAGCATCAGGACATTTAGTACTAGATATGATAAAAAAGCATCCTAATGCAAAAGTTGTTACTTATATTAACTCAGCAAGTAAAGTTAAAGCTGTAAGTGATGCATGTTGTACATCAAGTTCTGCACTACAAGTTGTAAATGGAATAGATGCAGACGAAATAGTATTTGTACCAGACAAAAATCTTGCAAGTTGGGTACAAGAACAAACAGATAAAAAGATAATACCATTTGATG
>CAZHXU010000242.1:0-4573 GCA_964536535.1 uncultured Fusobacteriaceae bacterium | reverse complement strand
GAAAGAAGATGGTAGTATGAGAGTAACTGGTGTTATGTTCTATTATTACTTTGTATGCAAGCGTAAACTATGGCATTTTGTACAAGGAATAACATTAGAACAAGAAAATGATAATGTACTCATAGGGAAACTACTAGATAAAGATAGTTATGATAGAGAGAATAAACATATACTTGTTGATGAAACTATAAATATTGATTTTCTTCGTGATTGGAAAGTCCTTCATGAAGTGAAAAAGAGTAAAAGTATAGAAGAGGCTAGTATATGGCAAGTAAAGTATTATTTGTGGTTCCTTAAAGAACGTGGAGTTGTAATAGAAAAAGGAATACTCGATTATCCAAAGATAAAAAAGAGGGAAGATGTATACCTACAAGATGAAGACGAGAAAAAGATAAAAGAGATACTTGATGAGATAAAAGATATTTGTCAAAACAAAAAAGTCCCTCCAGTAATCAATAGTAAGATTTGTAAAAGTTGTGCTTATTATGAGTTTTGTTATATTTAGGAGGGATTATGGGAGAAAGTTATTATCTATTTGCAGATGGGGACTTGAAACGAAAAGACAATATCCTCATTATGAAAGCCAAAGACGGTAGGAAGAAGGAACTTAAGGTAGAAGTTACAGACGAAATCTATCTCTTTGGCGAAGTTAGTATGAATACTAAGATGCTTAATTATATAGCTCAAAAGGGAATACTTGTCCATGTATTTAATTATTACGGCTTCTACTCTGGAACCTATACTCCCAAAGAAACACAGTTGTCGGGAAAACTACTTGTTCGCCAAGTTTTACATTATACAGATAATGCAAAACGTCTGGCTATAGCCAAAGAAATCCTTCATGGTGCTAGTTATAATATCCATAGAAATCTTGTGTATTATAAAGAACGTGGCAAAGATATTGGGGATATACTTGAACACATAGATTTTCTTCGAGAAGAACTTAAAAGCGTTAGGAGTATTCAAGAATTGATGGGAGTAGAAGGGAATATTCGTAAACTCTATTATTCTGCTTGGACTGAGATAATCAACCAAGATATAGAGTTTGAAAAGAGGGTCAAACGTCCACCTGATAATATGATTAATTCCCTTATTTCATACATAAACTCACTTGTTTATACTACTGTTCTTGGTGAAATCTACAAAACAGCCCTAAACCCTACAATTAGTTATCTTCATGAACCAGGTGAAAGAAGGTTTTCATTGTCACTTGATATTGCAGAAATCTTTAAACCAATTATTGCTGACAGAATAATCTTTAGTGCTCTTAATAAAGGGATGATTAGTGAAAAAGACTTTGATCACGAATCAAATTTTCTCTATCTCAAAGAAAAAGCAAGAAAAACTATTTTGGCTCTATATGATGAAAAATTAGGAAGTACCATTAAACACAAAGGGTTGGGTAGAAGTGTCAGTTATCGTTATTTGATTAGGTTAGAACTTTACAAACTCATAAAACATCTTAATGATGACAAGGAATATGAAGCATTTAGGATGTGGTGGTAGTGTATATAATTTTAGTTTATGACATAACCCTTGATGGTAACGAAGGACAAAGAGTTCTTAATAATGTTTATAAAATCTGCAGAAAATATCTTACTCATATTCAAAACTCTGTTTTTGAAGGAGAGCTTAATAGGGGAAAGATGCACGAATTAAAAAGTGAGCTTGATAACTGGATAAGAACAGATAAGGATTCTCTAATTGTTTTTCACAGTCGAGAACCTCGGTGGCTTAATAAAGAATTTTGGGGAAAAGAAGACGATTTAACTTCTAATTTTTTCTAGATATATTTTCTGTCGACCTCTAATAGTGCAAAAACCCCTAGGGGTCGACAGATTCTTTCTAGCTATTGATAAACCTATAAAAACTATAGGTTGTATCTATTCTTCACTTGATTTTGACAGGAGAAAATGGTATAAATTAGGTAGGTCGACAGAATTGCTATGTTTATCCCTTGATAAATCTAGTCGAAAACTGCTACCTATTTTTATCTAACCAAAGTGGAATGTAAATTATTCACCACCGAATTTAAGAAAAGCTTCTACCCACATTTTTATCTAACCAAAGTGGAATGTAAATTTTGCTTAGTCCAGATAAGGCTATTCTCTTTGATAAATTTTTATCTAACCAAAGTGGAATGTAAATAAATTATTTATAACAATCTCTTTCTTTCTTTGAATTATTTTTATCTAACCAAAGTGGAATGTAAATATTCCAATTAACTTTTTCATAGAGTTTCCTACTCTATTTTTATCTAACCAAAGTGGAATGTAAATATTTTAACTAAGAATCTACTACCAATCAGTAATGCATTTTTATCTAACCAAAGTGGAATGTAAATTTTGATGTCAGTGTATCTAAGCAACCTTGGTGTCATTTTTATCTAACCAAAGTGGAATGTAAATCCTCTAAGATGGTCAAGGAACTCTTGAGAACATTCATTTTTATCTAACCAAAGTGGAATGTAAATGGACAAGTAACTTGCATAACAACTAGCCCTTCGACAGATTTTTATCTAACCAAAGTGGAATGTAAATAGATCAAATGTATCTTCAGATCCTGTGACATCATCAATTTTTATCTAACCAAAGTGGAATGTAAATTTACGAACGTTTTGTATTCGTGGTGAACCTTTAACCATTTTTATCTAACCAAAGTGGAATGTAAATATTAAATTTAAAAGGTTTACAAAGTTCTAGCAATCTATTTTTATCTAACCAAAGTGGAATGTAAATACTTCTCAAGCAGGAAAAAGTGGAACTATTTTAAATTTTTATCTAACCAAAGTGGAATGTAAATTCATAAATTCAGTATGCTGACTACCTTCAATGACGAATTTTTATCTAACCAAAGTGGAATGTAAATAATCTTTTGAACTAGCTCCGCTTATATTCTTATTAAATTTTTATCTAACCAAAGTGGAATGTAAATCATTTAAGTATTTCTTTTTTAGTATCTTCAAAAGATTTTTATCTAACCAAAGTGGAATGTAAATTAGAAATTATAAATATGTTTTAATCTTTTATTATTCATTTTTATCTAACCAAAGTGGAATGTAAATTCACAAACAATACATTTTTTAGCTTTTTCTGTTCCATTTTTATCTAACCAAAGTGGAATGTAAATACTGATTCTTTTGCCAATCCTGACATATTATTACTAATTTTTATCTAACCAAAGTGGAATGTAAATAACCTTCTATAATATACTAACATACTTGCTTTAAATTTTTATCTAACCAAAGTGGAATGTAAATCCATTTCTTTTTTTATAGTATTATAAACTGTCCATCATTTTTATCTAACCAAAGTGGAATGTAAATTTCATAAAATAATCCTTAACTTTTACTTTCTCCATTATTTTTATCTAACCAAAGTGGAATGTAAATTGAGACCGCCATGCTTCTTATCCTCAAGAGTTAGAAATTTTTATCTAACCAAAGTGGAATGTAAATTCTTTTACGTTTTCAACGCTATAACCCATTGAATTTTATTTTTATCTAACCAAAGTGGAATGTAAATCCCTTCATAATAGAATCCATACTTTCTTCCAGTATAATTTTTATCTAACCAAAGTGGAATGTAAATGTTTTTAAGGGGGAATAATGCTTAATAGAGTAACTGATTTTTATCTAACCAAAGTGGAATGTAAATCTAATAGCTTTATAATAATAGTCCATTTCTTCTAAGATTTTTATCTAACCAAAGTGGAATGTAAATAAAGTTGTGAGTTTTGAGTAAATAGTCTGTAAATCAATTTTTATCTAACCAAAGTGGAATGTAAATAATTGAGTTGTACCATCAAAAAGAGTTATAGCTGTGTATTTTTATCTAACCAAAGTGGAATGTAAATCCTTTAATGCTCCTATTATCAGACTCTTTTTAGTTTATTTTTATCTAACCATATTGGAATATAGTTCATAATCTGTAGGGGCTAATCGGTGATTCGCCCATAATTTTATAAAATCAAATATCAAAAGGAGAATTAAATAGTGAATGATAAAGATTTGAACAATCAAATTACCGAATACAAAAAGCTATTATCAAATGGTCTAATTCAAAAAACTTATGAAAGTTTAGTAAATATTCTACAAAATGTACGAACTGATTTTTTAAAAGAGTTAAAAAAGGATTTTAAAATTGCAGGTTTACTCCATGGGTATCTTGACGTCACTTACTTTTACATGCAAAATGATTTTTTAAAAGAAAAAAATTTGAAATATGCAATTGTACTGAATCATCAAAATGCTAATTTTGAGTTATGGTTATTGGGTCAAACTAAAAATACTCAAATTGAATATTGGAAAAAATTTAAAGATACCAAATGGATAACTTCAAAAAAAATGCCTAAATATTCCGTTTTTCAAGTTGTTATTTTAGATTCACCTGATTTTAATCGACCCGAAGAGATAAGTAATTCTATATTGACGAATTTTAAAATACTTTCAGATGAAATTTTTTCAACCCTAGGGGAGATATGCTAGATTTTTTATATTAGGTATTTAGTAATTCCAAATTTACAAACAATAAAAAAAGAGCTAAATGCTCTTATTTTATTTCATTCTTTTTGA
>CAZHXU010000241.1:0-4575 GCA_964536535.1 uncultured Fusobacteriaceae bacterium | reverse complement strand
CTACAAACAATAAAAATCTAAGATAATTTTAATTCTTACTATTTAAATATTCAATAAATAAAGGAAATTGTAAGTTATCTTCTACTTCTACAAATATTGGTCCTTTTTTAAATTTTTCTTCCCCATTTTTTTTATAAAGGATAAAATCTGGTATATAAATATTTTTATCTTTTTTATATACTTTAAGAGGATTAAATCCGATTATTTCTATACCCTTTTCTTCCCTAACCCTATCATCTTTTTCTACAAACTCTTTTATATATTTATTTATCATATTTCTTCTTTGATTAATAAGATTTTTAACTTTGTTATCTATACTATAATCCAATCTTTCATCTTTTTTTCCTACTAATTCTTTTAAGTAGTCAGATAAAAACATATCTTTTTCATATATATCTTCTTTCCAATTTATAGATAATTGCTCTAAATAAAGTGCTATTAAAAACCCACTCTCATAACAACTATGTCTTATGTCTATTACTCTTTCAAAATTATCAAAAGCTTTTATAAAATCATCTTTTACATCTCTATTAGTTAATAAACATAAAGTCTTATACTCTACATATAATGCAAGTCCTTCAAGATTTTCCAAATATTTTTCATACTCAATAAAATCCCCTATTAATTCTTCTCTGTACTCTCTATAATTCAAAAAATCTTTTATTTTTTCTTCTCTCAAAGTCTCTCTTTCTCTATGTCTATTTGATATATTTTCATATGTTATAGGATAGTTTACTGCTGCAAATTCTCCAACTTTACCTTCTTTCTTTCCCAATTTATTAAACTGAAAAGAATGAAAAGATTCATGTATTATAAATGAGCTCAACTTTTCTGCACTAATTTCGGGAGATGTATACTCCATATTCCATATGGCAAGTGGAATATCATTTATTATTATAGCTGTATTCCCCATAAATTCACCACTAACTCTGCCTATCCACATATTACCATCTTTTTTATAGTGATCATTTATTTTACATGTACTAATTACTTTTTCTTTTGTATACAATGCAAAATTTACAAATTCAAAACCTTTCCACAGTTTTTCATAATCTAAACTTTTAAGTAATCCCAATACTTCTTCTGCTATTTTTTTCATTAATTCCCCTTTTGTTTTCTATAATAATCATTTTTTTTATTATTTTAACACTTTGATTTTGGGATTTCAACAAAAAAAGCTTTAGATATTTTTAGGATTTTGGTATTTTTCAGAAATAAATTAAAAAAATTCTATTAGCAATAAAAGGGACTGATTTAGAATCAGTCCCTTCAGGTTAAAAACAAAGGACTAATTTGTAAGAATTTAGTCCTTTGTTGTGAATTAAAAGTTTTTTTATTTTTTATAGACAAATTTTATTTCTATTGATAAAAAGTAATAACTTTTGTTTTATATACTCTTTCATCTACTTTTTTATATTTCCCAATAGTTTCAGGCATCTTTTCCGCTATATGATGTTCTCCTAAAATAAGCCCATTTTCTTCAAGTATCCCTGCTTTTTCAATAGCTCTTATAACTTTAGTACATACTTCATCTCTATATGGAGGATCCATAAATATTATATCAAATTTTTCTCTTTTTTTACCCAGTATCTCGATAGCTCTGAATACATCATTTTTATATGCTCTAGATTTTGTGTCAAATCCAAGAGAGTTTATATTTTCTATAATATATTTAAGTGCATCTGGATCTTTTTCTATCATTATAGCTTTTTTTGCTCCTCTACTAAGAGCTTCAAGAGCTATACTCCCAGAACCACTAAACAAATCCAAGAATCTAGCTTCATTTATATATGGACTTAATATTCCGAATAAAGATTCTTTTATTCTATCAAGTGTAGGACGTGTTTCTATTCCTTTTCTTGTTTTTATTCTTTTACCCTTTGCTTCTCCCGCTATTATTCTCATATCTTTTCACCTTCTCAATTAATTCTAATCTTCTAACATATTTCTCCAAATTATCAAGTGATTTTAACTTATCAAATTTTTCATATTCTAACTTCATTCTTTTAGTTTTAGACACACCAAATTCTTTTGCAAGTTCTCTATCTAATCCTGCTATTTGAATTTTCAACATATCTATTACTTTTTTTAATTTTTCAATTTTTTCCATATTCTTTTACTCCTTTAGAATATAAACATTGCATCTCCAAAACTAAAAAATCTATACTTATCATTTACAGCTTTTTCATAAGCTTCAAAAATAAATTCTTTAGAAGCAAGAGCTGAAACTAACATTAATAATGTCGATTTTGGCAGATGAAAATTTGTTATAAGTCCATCTACAATTTTAAATTCATATCCAGGATAGATAAATATTTCTGTATCGTCTTTTTTAGCTTCTACTCTTCCATCACTTCCTACAGCTGATTCAAGAGTTCTAATACTTGTAGTCCCTACTGCAATTACTCTTCTACCTTCATCTTTTGCTTTATTTATAACTTTAGCACTTTCTTCTGGCACTTCAAAAAACTCACTATGCATCTTGTGTTCTAGAACATTTTCTACTTGCACAGGTCTAAATGTTCCAAGTCCTACTTCTAAAAAAACATCAACTATTTCTACACCTTTTTCTTTAAGTTTAGAAAATAATTCTTCTGTAAAATGTAGCCCAGCAGTTGGAGCAGCTACAGATTCACCTTTTATAGCATATATTGTTTGATACCTATCTTTTTCTTCTAGTTTTTCACTTATATATGGAGGTAATGGCATTTGACCTAATCTATCCAAAATTTCTTCAAATACACCTTCATATGAAAATTCTAATATTCTATTTCCATCATCTTTTATCTCAATTAGTTTTGCTTTTAATTCTTTATTTTCACCAAAATATAATTCTTGGTTTAACTTAAGTTTTTTAGCAGGTTTTAGTAATACTTCCCATTTATCAAGTTCTAATCTCTTTAACAAAAATACTTCTAAAACTCCACCTGTTTCTTTTACTCCAAATAATCTTGCAGGTATTACTTTAGTTGAATTTCTAACTAAAACATCACCTTCTCTAAAATAATCTATTATATCTCTAAAAATTTTATCTTCTAATAAATTTTTACTTTTATCAACTATCATAAGTTTTGAAGAGTCTCTTGGTTCTACTGGTGTTTGCGCAATTAATTCATCAGGCAAATGATAATCGTAATCGCTTAATTTCATTATTTTTTCTCTCCTATCACTATACGTTCTATTCCTTCCAAATCCTTTAGAATAACAAGGTTTACAAAGCCGTTTTTTTCCATATAATCTTTTACTTTAACTGCTTGATTATAACCAACTTCAAAAGCTAAAGTTCCCCCACTTTTTAGATATCCTGGTGCCAAGTATGAGATTAAATTATAAAAATGATACCCTTCTTTATCTGCTGTAAGAGCTAATTTAGGTTCATGTTTTTTCACTTCTACTTGCAGTTCTTCATACTCATAATCAGGTATATATGGTGGATTACTTACTATAAGGTCAAATTCTTTATAATTAATACTTTCAAATACATTAGACTTTATAAATTTTATATTTTTAGCATCTAATAACTCAGCATTTTTTTTAGCAACTGAAAGAGCTCCATCACTAATATCGCAAGCAAGTACTTTTACTTCTTCTACTTCTTTTGCAATCGTTATACCTATTGCACCACTTCCTGCTCCTATATCAAGTACTGTTTTATATGATTTTTCTTTTATTCTTTTTACACACTCTTCTACAAGGTATTCTGTTTCTGGACGTGGTATGAGTACATTTTCATCAACATAAAAATCTCTACCATAAAAACCTTCTTTTCCTATTATGTACTGAACAGGTCTTTTGTCTATACCTCTTTCTTTTAACATATTACGAATTGTAGTTTTTTCTTCTTCCCTTATTTTTCTACGAAGGTTCAAACTTACTAACATAGGTTCTATATCTAGTACATGTCCAAAAATAATCTCACACTCTAGTTTATAGTTTTCTATACCTTTACTTTTAAGATATTCTATACTTTTCAATAACAATTCTTTATTTTCTTTTTGAAAATTTTCCTTCTCTTCTATATATTCACTATAGTCCATATTATTTGTTCTAGCAATATAAGTTTCAAAGTCAATTTTATTAGTTGACATAACTTTTAACGCTTCTCTTATTGCTTCTTTTTCGCCAATTTCTAATAGTTTTTCAAAGTTAGCATAGAGCATAATACGGTCCATATTAAGTATATGAGAAAGAAGTTTTTCACTTTCAAGTCTTGCTTTTTTTACTCCCCTTTTTTCAAGGTATTTAAAACTAAACTCGAGTATGTCTTGAAGTTTATCCATCATATCTCCTTCTAAAAGATTTATCTTTACTTCCATTTTATAAAATCTATAATTTATTTTAATTATGAAAAAGCAATATTAACCACGAATTCCTCAGATTACACAAATTAAACAAATAATTATATCTTTTGTAGAGGTTTATTGCATAAACCTGGGTAAGCACAGAGACTTGCCCCTACAGAAAAATAAATATTCTGTACGGTTGGGCTCTTAGTAGAACGCAAATATTCTTTGGTTTTGGCACTTTTGTCCTTTATAAGAAATTTAGATTAAGTTAACGAAATGAGCGTAAAAT
>CAZHXU010000240.1:0-4594 GCA_964536535.1 uncultured Fusobacteriaceae bacterium | reverse complement strand
AAAAAACTTTTAATTCACAAAAAAAGACTAATTTTTTATAAAATCAGTCTTTTGTCTTTGAGCTCCTTACTAGTTTAACAGAAAGGATTAATTTTATTCTTTCTTTTATTAGAATAAAGAACTTCCTTCTACTCTATTTCTACCTTTTCCTTTTGCAATGTATAATCTATCATCAGCTAGTTTAAATACTTCATCACAGCTTTTTCCCTCATCTGAATGGGCAAAACCCATACTAACTGTAATTTTCAAATTTAAATCTTTTATCATAACTGTTTCTTCTATTTTTTTTCTCAGATTTTCAAAAGATTTATGGGAAGCTTGCCTATCTATATTTGGCATAATTATTGCAAACTCTTCTCCACCTAATCTAGACATAAAACATTTGCAAGTTTCAGCCCTTAATAAGTTTGCTAATGAAATCAAAACTTCATCTCCAGCCAAATGACCATAAGTATCATTTATTTTCTTAAAATAATCTATGTCAAGTATAGCAATAGTATAATCTTTTGATTTTATCACAAATTCTTCTAATGAATTAAACAAATATCTTCTATTAGGCAGTTGTGTTAGTTCATCTGTATTAACTAGTATTTCTAACTTTTCTTTCATTTGGTTATTATTATCATGCATAAGATTTGCATAAGTTGCAATTTTTCTGACTTCTGTAAATCTTAATTTTTTTATGTCTAAATAATGCTTTTTTTCATGTGCTTCTTTAAAAAAATCTATTACTCTCAAAAGATCTTGTTCAAGATAAATATTAATCATAAAAAAACCTAATAAAAATATAAGTATAAAAATAACAGAGATGATAATTATATTTGAAGTGACAATAATAAACTCGCTTTTAAATTCTTCTTTATTTTTTTCTATTGCTTCTCTTAATTCACTTAAATAAACTCCTGATGTAATAGTTAATCCCAAACAATCTATGCCTTTTATATATACAAGTTTTTCTTCCATCATATTTGTATTTGGATTTCTATAAAAATACTGTGCAAAACCTTTTTTCTCTGGAGTCTGCAGTATTTCCCTATGATAATCATAAATGTATATACCATCTTCACTTTTTATTTTGGTTATATCTTGTCCGTTTAGATGCTTATCTATAGGATGCATCTTCATTAGCCCATCATAATCTACTGCATATATATATCTTTCGTTATTTGTTCCAAACCTAAGTTCCTTTAGTATATCAAGTATCCTTTCTCTAACAACTGCTTTTTCTTCATCTATATAATAACCAGTCCCTATCATAATACCCAAAGAATCAATAGTTTTAACATAACTTCTTTTTTTAAACTTACCTTCCATTCCTGGTTTTACCCAATAATATTCTACATAACCACTTTTTTCTTTTTGAGCATAATTTCTTACAAAATTTGATATAACAACTGATTCTTTCGCAAATTTTTTATTCATTATATCATCTACTGTATCCATAGACTTGTTAATCAAATATTCTTTTTCATAATCTTCCACAAAATAATACCCAAAACCATTAAAAAATTCTTGGTCTTTTAATTTTTTTTCTAATATTTCAAACAGCTCTTTTTTTGTATGTGTAGAATAATTTTCTTCAATAAGTTGACTAATTAACTCAATCTTTTCCTTTAGATAAAAATCAAGTTTTGAATAGTGATTTTCTAACTCAAGGTCAATAAGTTGAGCTACTGTTTCTACATCTTCTTTTACTTTTTCCTTTTGGAAATTTGTATATAGTTCTTCGTATTCTTTCAAGTTTTTTTTACTTATTTTTTCTCTAAAATTTAGCTCATAAAATGTAAAGATAACTATAGTTGAGAATAAAATAATCAAAAAAGTTAAACTTGCTACTTTTGTAATTTTTACACCTTTTTTCATAAATCCTCCAATTATATCTATTATCATATTATCATAATTTCAATTATATGTCTATTGTTCTCTAGACAAGTAGAGTTTTTAAAGGATTTTTTGAAATTTTTTATGTTTTTTAATGTAAAAACTCTTTGAATAAATTGATTTTCCCCAAGATAAAATAATTTAAATATATTTATTACAATTAATTTCTTTTAAGTTAAATTAAAGTTAAAAAATCAAAATATAATTGACTTATTAAATTTTTATAAAAATTTAAAGAATTTATTCACTATTACTGTTTTTATTTTTTTAAAAAAATTTAAATATTTGTTATATATAAAATTTTTAAAGTACTTATAATTTTAGAATACTTAATCTTATTTAACTTTATTATATTTATATATGTTTAATAAATTTTGATATAAATTTCACTTATAAATATTTACTTAGTTCAACCTTGTTATAAACTATTGATTTTATTGGATTTTCGATATACACTAAGTGTACAGCAGAAATTAGGGAGGGTATTATGAAAGTGAAAAGTAAGATTTTATTACCTACATTTATTGTAGTAACATTAGGATTTGTTATTTTTTCTATTAGTTTATATAGAAGTATAACAAAGAATTTGGAAGTACAAGTAGAAGAGAGTTTGAAAAATCAATTAACAACTGTTTGGCATCTCTTTGACACCGCTAGGGAAGACGTACTTAGTAAAGTAAAAAGTGACATTAATGTTGCTAATGATTATTTTGAAAATTTAGGTGAATTTGAAATTTTAGAAGAAAAAATAAGTGTTAAAGGAATTAATCAAATAAGCCAAGAAGAAAAAACGTATGAAATAAACAAATGGTTATATAATGGTGGGGAATTATATAATAATTATAATTTAGTTGATAAACTTCAAAGCATATTAGGTGGTACAGCAACTATTTTTCAGAAAATAGATGATGGTTACTTGAGGATATCTACTAATGTAATAGATAAAGATGGAAAAAGAGCTGTTGGTACTTTTATTCCAAATTCATCAGAAATTATTAAAACTATAGAAAATAAAGAAACATATATTGGACGTGCATTTGTAGTTGATGACTGGTATCTAACTGCTTATAAACCAATTATTAAAGATGGAGATATTATTGGAATTATCTATGTTGGTGTAAAAGAAAAGAATTTGACTACATTAAAAGAAGCACTTAGTTCGATTACTATTGGAGAAACTGGTTATATTGCTGCTTTATCAAATGAAGGAGTTGCAGTAATTCATAAAAGTAAAGAAGGACAAGATTTGTCTAATATGGATATAGTAAAGAGTGTTATAAATGAAGAAAGTGAAGATGGTACTTATCATTATTCTCTTGATGGACGTAGAAAAATTGGAGCTGCTAAGTATTATGAAAAATTTGAATGGTATATATTTGTAACTGCTTATGATGAAGAGTTTACTGGTGCTTTCTTAAAGTCCATCAATACTAATGCAATAATTTTTACATTTTCTAGTTTATTAATAGTAATTTTAGTTGTTTTATTTGTTGTAAATAAAAGCTTAAAACCACTTGTAGAATTAGAAAAAAGTTTTGAAAAAGCTAGTAATGGTGATTTGAGAGCGAACATTAATATAGAAGGTAATGATGAAATTGCATTATTAGGTCAAAAATATAATAGTCTTCTTGAAAAGTTAAGAACTACATTAAATGGGATTAGTTCACTTGCTAACAAAGTAGAAGAAGACAATGAAATTTTAGTTAAACATATGGATAATATAATTAATGGTAATAATTCAGCATATATTGCTTCTATTGATAATGGAATTTCCAAAGGGATTATTCAACTTGAAGATCATATAAGAAGTGTTATGGATTACATAAGAAATCAAACAGCAAGTACAGAAGAAAGTTTGGCTGGTTTAGAAGAAATTGCTGCTACTAGTCAGCAAGTAACAGAAAATGTAAAAAATACTCAAAAATCGTCAAATACTATAAATTCTTTAGCTAGTGATAGTTCTGGTAAAGTTAATTTACTGAATAAAAACATGAATGAAATAAATTCAAATGTAAATTTGACAAAAAATCGTATTGGTGAGTTATTAACTCTTTCTAACAGCATAGAGTCTATCGTTATAGCTATAAATTCATTATCTGAACAAACTAACCTTCTTGCATTAAATGCAGCTATCGAAGCAGCAAGGGCTGGTGAAGCTGGTAGAGGATTTGCTGTTGTTGCTGAAGAGATACGTAAATTGGCAGAAAAAACTAATGCTGAAACGGGCAAAATAGAAGGAATTGTAAAAGGTATACAGTCTGAAATAGACAAAGTTAATGAAGCAAATAGTCAAGTAGAAATAAGTGTATCAGAAGGTAATAAACTTAATGACATAGTTCATAATAGTATAGACACTATTATGAAAGAAATTGAGAAAAATAGTGTTGAGATAAACAATATTACTCTTTCTGCAGAAGAGCAGAGTATCGCAACAGAAGAGATTACAAATGCTATTGGTTCTATATCTGAAAGTTCTACTGAGATAGAAGGTCTTAGTATAGAAACTACAGAAATTTCTAATGAAGTTGTAAGAGTTATAAGTGAATCTTTTGAAAACATAGAAAATCTTACTAAATTAGCAAAAGAGTTAAAAAGAGATTTGGAATTTTTTAAGATATAATATAGATTAATAAGCTAGTTCAATTTGAACTAGTTTCATATTGAAGAGAAAGGACTATTTTATAGAAAATTAGTCCTTTTTTGTCGATTAAAA
>CAZHXU010000239.1:0-4597 GCA_964536535.1 uncultured Fusobacteriaceae bacterium | reverse complement strand
TCTTGAATCTCTTTTTGGATTCTTCTTTCTCTTTCCAAGATATGCTCTGGTGCTTTACTTACGAATTTTTCGTTAGATAATTTACCATTTACTTTAGCTATTTCTTTTTGTAATTTTTCAAGTTGTGCATTTATCTTAGCTGTTTCTGCTTCTACATCCAGTAATCCCGCCAGTGGTACATAGATTTCTGTATTAGCAGCTACTCTAAATCCTGCTCCTTCTGGTTTAGCAACATCTTTACCAAACTCAAGAGTTTCTATCTTAGCTAATGAAGATAAGAACTTTTTGTTATTTTCTAAAGTTTCTATTTCAAGAGCAGATTCTGTTTTTAGTATAGCAGTTATAGGTTTTGCAGGTGATACATTCATTTCAGCTCTGATGTTTCTAATAGAACTTACTACTGTTTGTAAGTATTCAAATGCTTCTTCTGCTGCATCATCAACAAATTTTTCATCAAATTGAGGGAATGTAGAAATCATAATTGATTCTCCTTCTGCCCCAAGTTTTTGCCAAATTTCTTCTGTTAAGAATGGCATAAATGGATGAAGTAATTTTAATCCTTGCTCTAAAACAGTCCATAATACATATTGTGCTGTAGTTTTCGCAACTTCATCTTCACTGTTATATAATCTTGTTTTAGCAAGTTCAACATACCAATCTGCAAAATCTCCTCTTAAGAATTCATATACAGATTTAGCTCCTTCATCAAGTGTGAATGTTTCTAGTTTTTTATTAACATCAACGATAGTTTTGTTAAGTCTAGAGAATATCCATTTATCTACTAATTCGTATTTTAAATTATCTTTATTAACTGAGTTAATATCAAATCCTTCAAGGTTCATAAGTACGAATCTACTCATATTCCAGATTTTATTACCAAAGTTTCTTCCCATTTCGATTAATTTTTCAGAGAATTGTACATCTTGTCCTTGAGATGTATTATAAAGCATAGTAAATCTAATTGCATCTGCTCCATACTCTTCGATTAATTTAAGTGGATCAGGTGAGTTTCCAAGAGATTTTGACATCTTTCTTCCTTGGTCATCTCTAACTATTCCATGTAGGTATACAGTTTTAAATGGAATTTCTTTCATTTCATACATACCCATCATTACCATTCTAGCTATCCAGAAGAATAATATATCTGCACCAGTTACTATAGCTGCTGTAGGATAGAACGCTTGTAATTCAGCAGTTTTTTCTGGCCAACCCATAGTTGAAAACGGCCATAAAGCTGAACTGAACCAAGTATCTAATACATCAGTTTCTTGTACTAACTCTACTTCTTTACCATAGTGTGCTTTTGCTTGTTCTGCAGCTTCTTCATCTGTTTTAGCTACAAAAATATGTCCATCTGGACCTTTGTATGCAGGTATTCTATGTCCCCACCAGATTTGTCTAGAGATACACCAATCTCTTATGTTATCAAGCCAGTGATAGTATACTTTTTCCCATCTCTTAGGTTTGATTTCTATTTCTCCACTTCTTACTACTTCAAGAGCTTTTTCAGCAAGTGGTTTCATTTTTACAAACCATTGGTTTGATACTCTAGGTTCTACTACTGTATCACATCTATAACATTGTCCAACTGCGTGGTTATGATCTTTTATGTTTCCTAATAATCCCAACTCTTCCAAGTCAGCAATTATAGCTTTTCTAGCTTCAAATCTATCCATACCAGCATATTTTCCACATAAATCATTCATTTTTGCATCTGGTGTAAAGATATTCATTATCTCTAATCCAGTTCTTTCTGCTACTTCAAAATCATTAGGGTCATGTGCAGGAGTCATTTTTACTACTCCAGTTCCAAATTCTACATCAACATAGTCATCTGCAACTACAGGTATAGCTCTATTTACTAGTGGTAAAATTACATTTTTACCTATTAAATGTTTGTATCTTTCATCATTAGGATTTACTGCTACTCCAGTATCTCCTATCATAGTTTCTGGTCTAGTTGTTGCTATTGTTACATAATCATTTGTTCCTTCTATTTGGTAGTTAATCTCCCAAATTTTACCAGGTTTGTCTTCATGATCTACTTCGTCATCAGCAAGAGCTGTTCCACATCTTGGACACCAGTTAACCATATACTCACCTTGATAGATAAGTCCATCATTATATAGTTTGATAAAGATGTCTTTTACTGCTTCAGATAAACCTTCATCCATAGTAAATCTTTCTCTATCCCAATCAAGTGAAGCTCCAAGTTTTCTAAGTTGCTCAGTGATAATTCCACCATGCTCTTCTTTCCACTTCCAAGTCTCTTCAATAAACTTGTCTCTTCCAAGGTCTTCTTTAGTAAGCCCTTCTTCTGCTAATCTTCTCTCAACTTTGTTTTGAGTAGCAATCCCTGCATGGTCTGTACCAGGCATCCATAATGTGTTATGTCCACTCATTCTCTTCCATCTGATTAATGTATCTTGGATAGAGTTATTTAGTACGTGTCCCATATGTAATATACCAGTTACATTTGGTGGTGGTATAACTATTGAATAGTTAGGTTTCCCCTCTTCTACTTTCCCGTGGAAATATTTACTATCTTCCCACTTTTTATACAGTTTTCCTTCAATCTCTTGTGGAGAATATGTTTTATTCAGTTCCTTCATATTGCCCTCCTATATTTAATTTTGATTTTTAACTTAATAAAAAAACAGCCTTTACTGGCTGTTATACATTCAGAATTATATAAAGATTCAAATGCATATAGACGTACTTTGGCCAGAATATATATTAGATTATATAATTATTTCTGACTTCTACGACTATTGTTCTTTGCATATTTCTCTCCTTATTTCTATCATTATTACACTAAAGAATATCAGATTTTAAAGCCTTTGTCAAGTTAGACTTCTTGATTAACTTATACTATATTTAATACCTGTTAATGTTTCTAATATAAATGTTATTTTATGAAACAAAACCAAATCTTTTGTTGTACATATGTGTATATAACCATAATAGGGGCTAAACACATATATTTTATGACCTACATATAGGTTTTTATAATATAGTTTTTTCACTACAGTTCTGCCTTCTTTAAAATTTATTATTTTTTCTATAAAAAAGAGGTTTTTTTGAACTATTATATTATTATCCAAATCAATATACCTTGTTGTTATAATCTCTTTTCCAAAATAATAAGTAATAATAAAGATTAAAAAAATTGAAAAATATACAAACTCATTTCCTTTTACCATTTGAATACTCAACTCTTTTTTAAAGTTAAAATCTATGGAACTTATAACAGAATATAAGAAAAAAACAATCAAAGATATATTTGATAATAAAAAGAAAATATTAAAAATCAAAGCAACTTTTCTTCTACCTAGATTTTTTCTAATTTTTATTTTTTTCCCTACAGAAAAAATCTCTTCTACCCCTTTAAAATCCTTAATCAAATAGTCTTTATCATAAGAATAATCTTCTATACTTTTAAAAAAACTATCTTTTAACTTTTCTTTTTTTTCAGAATAATCTATCATTTTAAAAATAATATAAAATATAGTAGTTAAGATTAAAAAAGCACTAAATAAATATAAGTAACTATTTAAATTTTTATTTACACCTAAGTTTTCCAAATAAGAAAATGGTAAAGAAAGTATCATAAGTAAAATAAATAGTAATATTCCTGAAATAGATAAATACATTTCTCTTCTATCTAAAATCTTTCCTATACTTTCTACATTTGAATCATAGATTTCTTTAAGCGAATACTTATTTTTAAGGATTTTTACTATAGTCCAGAAAACAATTTGACTCGTTAATAAACATATCAAATCAACAAACATCATCATCCCCCTTTTCTATTTTGATTATACAAAAAAGAATAAAAAAAGTATATATTAATATAGAAATATTTTAAGTTGCTAAACCTTAAGTTTTCTATTACTTTTTTTCTTCTCAAAAGCTTAAAAGAAATCAAATATTTTACCAGTAAAAAATAAAAAACTGATATAAAATCAGTTTTGTACTACTACTTATTTGTTATATAAAATCTATTTTCAAATGAAATATTTTCGCCACAGAAAAAAACAAAAACTTTGCCACTGATTTAGTGAGACTTAGGTATTTATACCTTTAGTCGAACTATGCACAACCTATTAAAACAAGCAACAAAGCGTAGTTTTAAAGGAGTAGTTACACCGATTTTATATGATGAAAACCAAAAAATAATTCTAAAATAATAAATACCACTCAAAATATTATAAACTTGTTCTCTGCAATTCAGCTCTAAGTAGAATACAAGTATTCTTTTTTGAGGTTGCTTTTCTGTCCTTTATAAGAAATTTAGATTAAGTTAACGAAATGAACGTAAAATTTCAATTGTTTGAGCTCAAAAGCGAGTTTTGAAATTTAGTGAATGTAGTGTCTACTTAATCTTATTTCTTATAACAGTACTTGATTTTTTGGTTACTTTTGTATCAAGACAAAAGTGACAAAGAATAAGAAAAAAAGACTAATTTTTTATAAAATCAGTCCTTTGTCTTCAATCTAAAAAGTTGATATAAAATCAGTTTCATACTACTACTTATTTGCTATAAAGGACAAAAGAGCCAAACCTTTTAGAATATTGATTTTCTGTAGGGGCAAG
>CAZHXU010000238.1:0-4613 GCA_964536535.1 uncultured Fusobacteriaceae bacterium | reverse complement strand
TCCATTTTCATATAATTCTCCTATTTTAGATACTTAGTTTTTAATATTATTTTTAAAATCTAGAATAAATTTATATAAACATAAATTAAAGTTATACAAGCACTTTAAGCAAGCTTCTACTTAATATCACTTCCTCTAAAAAATAAAATCAATAGCATATAAAATTATAATTACAAAGGGTTAAGAAGAGGAATTACAAATTGCGAATATATAGCTCTTGTGGTATAATTAAAGTCAGAGGTGATATAAAATGCATTTATTTTTAACTGAAGGAATGGGCTGGCTAGAAGTGATTTGTGGCAGCATGTTCTCGGGGAAAAGTGAAGAATTAATACGTAGATTAAGAAGAGCAAAATATGCAAATCAAAAAGTAGTAGCATTTAAACATGCTAGTGACGACAGATATGATGATACAAAACTAGCATCACACAGTCAAAACTTTATTGAAGGAATACCAGTAGGAAGTGTAGAAGAGATGGAAGAACTGATTCTAACTAAATACTGTGATTCAGAAGTAATAGGAATAGATGAGGTACAATTTTTTGGTGAAAAAGTAGTGAGTTTGGTAGAAAAACTTGCAAATATGGGTAAAAGAGTGATAGTAGCAGGTCTTGACCAAGACTTTAGAGGAGAACCATTTCACCCTATGCCAGAATTATTGATAAGGGCAGAACACGTAGACAAACTAAATGCTATATGTATGAGTTGTGGAAGTCCAGCAAGTAGAACACAAAGACTTGTAAATGGAGAACCTGCATACTTTGACGATCCTATAATAATGGTAGGAGCTGCTGAAAGTTATGAAGCTAGATGCAGAAAGTGTCATATAGTTAGAAATAGAGAAGAAAAAGAAGGAAAAGTATACTTTATAGTTGGAACAGATACAGAAATAGGAAAAACATTTGTTACTAAAAAATTGGTAGAAGATGAAATTGCAAAAGGAACAGACGTAACTGTACTAAAACCAATTGAAACTGGGAAAGATACATTCCCACAAGACCTTTCAGGTTCAGATACAAAAGCTTATGCTGACCTTTTGGGAAAAGATGCTAAAGATGTAAATACATATTTCTTTTCAAAACCTATGTCTCCACATATAGCTGCAGAGATAGATGGAGAAGAAGTAAGTGTTAAAAAGATAAAAGAAGATATAGATAATGCTAGATTAAATCATGACGTAGTATATGTTGAAGGAGCAGGAGGACTATTAGTTCCTTATAAAGACAAGTATACATATCTTGATTTGTTGGTAGATTATAGAAAAAAAGCAGAAGTAATTCTTGTATCAGCAAATGTGCTTGGAACAATTAATCATACACTGCTTACTATAGATGTTTTAAAAAGAAATGATATAAAAATAAAAGGTATAGTATTTAATAATAAAAATGGAAATACAGATACAAAACTACTTAGAAATAACATAGAAACTATAAGTAGATATAGTAGTGTAAAAGTTATTAAAGAAGTGGGGTACAATGGATTATAGAAGTCTTGAAAAGAGTAAAAAAAGTGGATATTTATTTTATATAGAATATAATGGTAAACATTTTGACTCTTTTGATGAAATGAAAAACAAAAAAACTGTTAAAGGTGAATTTATAAGAATTATGAATGAAATTGGATTTACTTGGGCAAAAGGTGTTCAACAAGCTGGTAGGACAGATGCTAAAGTAAGTGCAAGGGAAAATATATTATATGTAAGCTCTAATTTTAATGGTGATAAAGAAAAAATAATAGAAGATTTTAATAAAATTTCTAAAGGAATAAAAGTAAAAAGAATAGAAAAAACTTTGCCTAATTTGGTATTACCCGACTATGTTGAAGCAAGAGAATATATATACTCATATCCACTTGATAAACTGGAAGCAACTAGGGAAGAGATAGAGACTAGGTGTGAAGAAGTAAGTGGAGAATATGACGTTAGTAAATGGACAGATGAAAAGGGGAAAAAACTAAAGGAACATATTAGAATGGTAGAAGTTAGTTATGACGGAGAAGAGTTGTTATTCTACGGAAACTCATTTATGCCAAAACAAGTTAGGATAATGTCTAGTTATATACTTAGTGGAGAGAAAAAAGTCTTTCCTGCAAAATACCTTAGCCTTAATAGTGTAGTCCTTAAGGAAGAGTTGTTAAAACTTATCTTTAGAGAAGAAGAACTACATATAGAAGGAGTAAGTAGGGTAGAAGTTTGTGATAAATTAAAGATATTTTATGTTGAAAAAGATAAAAAAAGTGAAGTAATTGGCACAAGGGGAAAAAATATAAAAAAATTAAGAAAAGAATATGGTGATTTAATAATCAGAGAAGTATAGGGGACGTATATGATATTTAAACTAAAACAGGTATTTACTTATTTATTTCCTAAAATAAAGGAAAAAGACATAGAAATTATAAAAAATAGCTTATATCTAGAAGAACATTGTCATTTTTTTGAAATGAGTCCTTATGATCAAAAACATTCATACAATGTCTTTCGTAGTGTGATGAAAAACTCTATTCTGAAAGATGATGAACTGTATAGAAGGCTTGCTCTTTTACATGACTGTGGAAAAAATAGAAATACATCTTTTGGTGAGAGAGTAAAGTATTCACTATTTAAAAAGGGAAGATTAGAGTTTCATCCTAAAAGAGGGTATGAAAAAATAAAAGATATAGATTATAAATTAGCTCTATTAATCCTTAAACATCATAATAAAAACATAGATAATGAAAAATTACGTGAATTTCAAAAGATAGACAACAGAAATTAAAGGAGAGATTAATGGTAAACATAGATAAGTATTTGTTAGTAGTAGAAAAACCTGCACAATACTTAGGAAACGAGCTTAACACAGTTCATAAAGAAGAATTTGATGCAAATATGTGTTTGTTTTTTCCAGATACATATGAAATAGGAATGTCTAGTGTTGGAATAAGAATACTCTATTTTTTACTTAATAAAGTAGAAGGTTTTAGTTTAGAAAGAGCTTTTTCTCCAATGGCTGATATGGAAGAGTTAATGAGAAAAGACAATATACCTATGTTTTCATTAGAGAGTAAGAGAGAATTAAAAGACTTTGATATAATAGGATTCTCATTATCTTATGAATTATCATATACAAATATATTAAATGCCCTAGATATGGCAAATATTCCTCTAAGAGCAGAAGATAGAAAAGAAGAAGATCCACTTGTTATGGCCGGAGGAACTTGTGTTATGAACCCAAGCCCATTAGTACCATTCTTTGATTATTTTGTAATTGGTGACGGTGAAGAAGCTATGGTAAAAGTAGCTGAAATTATGGTTGCTAATAAGGGGAAAAGTAAAAGAGAAAAATTAGAACTGATTAAAGATATAGATGGTGTGTATATTCCAAGTATACATAAGGGACAAAAAGTTAGAAGAGCAATAATAGAAGATTTGCATAAGTCAGCTTATTTGGGAGAACAAATAGTACCATATACAGAAATAGTTCATGATAGAGCTGTAATAGAGATACAAAGAGGCTGTACAAGAGGGTGTAGATTCTGTCAAGCTGGGATGGTATATAGACCAGTTAGGGAAAGAACCCTTGAAGAAAATATGGAACTTATAGAAAATGCAATAAATACTACGGGATATTCTGAAGTTTCCCTCTCGTCACTGAGTAGCAGTGATTATACAAAAATAGGTGATTTGTTATATAAATTACAGGATAAATACGGTAAAGATAATCTAGGAATCCAACTGCCTTCACTTAGGATGCATCCTCATTCGGTAGAAGTAGCAGAAAAGATAACTAGTGGTAAAAAAACTGGATTTACATTTGCACCAGAAGCAGGGTCTCAAAGACTTCGTGACGTTATAAATAAAGGTGTAGATGAAAAAGAGATACTTGATACAGCAGAAGCTGCAGTAAGAGCAGGATGGCAGTCATTAAAGTTTTATTTTATGATAGGATTACCATTTGAAACAGATGAAGATGTATTAGGTATACATGAATTAGCTAAAAAAGTATTGTGTAAAGTAAGAAGTATAGATAAAAGAGTAAATATTACTGTAAGTGTATCTAACTTTGTTCCTAAAGCACATACACCATTTCAATGGGCTGAGCAGATGACATTTGAAGAGATGGAAAGAAAACATAAGATGTTAAAAGATTTGTTTTATAAAACAAAAGGTGCTTATTTGAAGATACATGAAATGGAAGGTTCGTTCCTTGAGGGTATAATAGCCAGAGGAGATGAAAAAATAGGAGAACTTATTGAATTAGCTTTTAAAAAAGGAGCAAAATTTGATGGTTGGAGAGAGTTCTTTAAACTATCTAGGTGGAGAGAAGCTATGGATGAGTTAGGTATAGATCCACTTAAATATACTGGTGAAAGAAATCTAAAGGAAGACTTGCCTTGGGATTTTATAGACACTGGTATTAGTAAAAGATTCTATTTGGATGAACTTAGAAAAGCAGAAGAAACAGCTCTTACACCAGATTGTAGAGAAAATTGTGCTGGTTGTGGAATGAAAACTAGGATAATAAAATGTGGAAGTTTAGTAGCTGATAATAAATAAAAAAACTTGGGGAAACCCAAGTTTTTAATTGAAGACAAAGGACTAATTTGTGAGAATTTAGTCCTTTTTTTGTGAATTAGAA
>CAZHXU010000237.1:0-4663 GCA_964536535.1 uncultured Fusobacteriaceae bacterium | reverse complement strand
TACTTCCTCCTAATATATCTTTTCTCTATTCTTTCTTTTTCAATTTTCAATTGTCAATTTTTTATACATCCTTACCTATTCGGCTTTTTTCGTATCATTCGCTGACGACTTTCTCTTGATTTTCTTATTTATGCCCATAAACCATACCTTCTCTATCTCACTACCCAAAATGAGCAAATATTTCTTTTAATTTTCCATTTTCAATTCTCAATTGACCATTCTTCCCTCTTCTTCTTTGTATAATAATTCCAACTATAATTCTACCTTATTGCTAATTAAATTACAACAAATCACTTCTCTTTTATCATATTCATCTGCGTTGTCAGTGGCAAAAATTCTTCTATTTTCTAGTTTGTGTAGATTAATAGATAAAATTTTATGCCTTCTTCCCCTGTATGGGCGTTATTAATAACGCCCATACATAATCCCTCAAAAAAAGAGCCTACCTAAGTAGACTCTCACTTCATTAAAAATTATTATCATTTGCTCTTTTTATTGGACACATATCTCCACACATAGTACATGCTTCGTCTCCGTGTTCTTGACCAGCTCTATATGCTTTTGCTTTTTCTGGATCTATAGCTAGTCTGTACATCTCTTGCCAGTCTAGGTTACGTCTAGCTTGACTCATTGCATGATCCCAGTCAATAGCTCCAGGTATACCATTTGCTATATCTGCTGCATGTGCTGCTATTCTAGCAGTAATAAGCCCTTCTTTTACGTCATTTACATCAGGTAATCTAAGATGTTCAGCAGGTGTAACATAACATAAGAAGTTTGCTCCAGCTGTAGCTGCAAGTGTTCCACCTATAGCAGATGTGATATGGTCATATCCAGGTGCTATATCTGTAACTACTGGTCCAAGTATATAAAATGGTGCTCCGTGACATAGTTTCTTTTGAATTTGCATATTAGTTACAACTTCATTTAGAGGTACATGTCCAGGACCCTCTATCATTACTTGTACATCTCTTGCCCATGCCTCTTTTGTAAGTTCTCCAAGGATTAATAACTCTTGGATTTGTGGTGCATCTGTACTATCCTTTATTGATCCAGGTCTAAGCCCATCTCCAAGTGATAGAGTTACATCATACTTCCTACATAACTCTAATAATCTATCATAGTTTTCATAAAATGGATTTTCTTTGTCATTTTTAAGCATCCACTCATATAGGATAGATCCCCCTCTACTTACTATATGTGTAAGTCTAGGATTTTTTTGTACTCTCTCTACACAGGTTCTATTAAGTCCTGCATGGATAGTTAAAAAATCTATTCCATCTTCCATGTGCTCTTCAGTTACTCTAAAAAGATCATCTACAGTCATATCTTTTATATTTTTACCATATTTTGCAACTGCATCATACATAGGTACAGTTCCAAGCATTACTGGTGATTCTTCTACTAATCTTCTTCTAAATGCTCTAGTATCACCAAAGATACTAAGATCCATTATCGCATCAGCTTTAAGTGCTATTGCATTTTTTACCTTTTCTATCTCTACATCCATGTGGTTACAGTCTTCCGAAACTCCAAGGTTAACATTTACTTTAGTAAGTAATCCGTCTCCTACACCCTTACCTACTAAATTAACATGGTTTTTATTTGCTGGAATAGCTACTCTACCACTTGCTACCCTTTCAAGTAACCATTCTTCTGTTATATGTTTTTCTTCCTTAAGTACATCCTTCATCTGCTTTGTAACTATACCTTTTTTTGCTGCATCTATTTGAGTTGTATACGACACTATCTTCCTCCTAATATCTTTTCATTTAATCTTTTCCCCATATCTTCAATATCATCAGCACCTACTACTTCACTTACTAATGATACCCATTTTGCTCCCCTAGATACTATTTCATCAAGGTTATGCTCCTTTATTCCACCTATTGCTATATATGGAATATCTACATTTTTTACTACCCATTCTAGATACTCTAGTCCAACAGCAGCTCTATCTTTAGTTGTTGTTGGGAATATTGGTCCTGCTCCTATATAGTCTATATCTAGCTCCATAGCTCTCGTTGCATCTTCTATAGAGTGTGTACTTAGTCCTATTAGTTTGTTTGGTCCTATTAGTCTACGTACTTCTACCACTGGTAAATCTTCCTGACCAACATGGACTCCATCTGCATCAACAAGTATTGCAATATCTATGTGATCATTTACTATAAACAATACTCCTGCTTCTTTACATAACTTTGCTATCTCTTTAGCTTCAGCTAATTTTTCCCCAAGATTTTTGTCTTTTTCCCTGTATTGGATAATTTTTATTCCTGCTTTTATCATCTCTTTTACACATTCAACATTTGTTCTACCCTTAGCAAACTTTTCACCAGTAATCCCATATAATCCCATTGGTATTTCTGGTTTAAATAGACTTAATACTTCCTTTTCTATCATGTAGCTTTCGTAACGTCTGCTCTCTACCTCTTTTGACAAGTCATACTCCCCAATAATTTTTGAGTATTCTTCTATAGTACGTAGAGCTTCTGTTATCCTCTTAAAGTTAGCATTGCATATCTGCTTAAGGTCTGTTTTTTTATCTAAGTTAGATTTTTTGCTAACTTCTTTTCCTACATCTTCATCTGCATCACGTGCAAGGATAAATTTGTCATCAAGGTGTGCATAGGATTTTCTAAGAAAGTGTCTAATATCTCTTAGTTTTTTAGTAAGGTCTTCTCTGCAAAACTGGAACCTTACCAAATCTTCTATTACCCTAATTCCTTCTGCACATCTATTAACATTAGCATCAAGGATTCTAATCGTTCCTAGCATAAAAGCCACCTTCTCTTAGTACTACATTTGCCATAGTAGCTGCTACTACACTTACTTTAGTAGAAAAAGTACCAAATCTGTCTATACCTTTAGCAAAATCTCCTACAACAAATAGATTATCTCTTAACTTTCTTGTTTCTATAGCTTCAAGGTCGTTATCTGCTACTCCACTTCCACTTACTATTAACTTCTTTTTAGTCAGAAACTCTTCTACTATCATAGATTTATAGATATTTTTATCAAATGCTTCTACTATGATGTCACAGTCAGAAAAGATATCATGGATATTATCCCTATCTAGTTTTCTATTAACAGCTATAATATCTAATTCAGGGTTGATTCTTTTCAGGTTTTCATATAGGGCATTTACTTTAGTTTGACCTACTTGATCCTTAAAATAAAATTGTCTATTTAAGTTGCTTTCTTCTATCTCATCAAAATCAGCTACTTTAATACTAGTAACTCCTGTTCTAACCAAGTTTACTGCTACATTAGAGCCAAGTCCTCCGGCTCCAGCTATTCCGATTCTCATACTATCAGCTCCCAATCTTTGTATATCACTTGATACTTTTTACTTTTCAACATATCTACTATCTCTTTTGTACTACGTTTATCACTAGTTTCAAATTGTGCAGTACTCTTATCCTCTTCTTTATAAGCTCCTACACTAGTTTTACTTCCAGCACTAAACTTTGTTACTCCTAGAGGAAGTAGACTTTCTCTAAACTCTGCTTTTTCCCTAGTAGATATATTTATTCCTGCACGTGGTAGGAATAGTCTATAGGCGAGCATTATTTGGACAAATGTTATATCATCAAGGGGAAATTCAGTTTTGAATCCACCTTCTGCATTATTTATCCTTGGTAGACTTAGACTAAACTCACTATTAAGGTATTTATTCGTAAGGTAATTAGTGTGCATAGCACTAAAAAATGCTTCTTTTTTAATATCACCCAAACCAAATAAAGCTCCTGTATTAATAGACCTAAGCCCTGCTTTTGCTCCCCTTTCAGGTGTATCTAATCTCCATAGATACTCTGATTTTTTTCCACTAAGGTGTACATCTTTATAGATATCTTGGTCATATACTTCTTGATAGATAGTTAATCCATCTACTCCAAGACTATGAAGTATGCTATACTCCTCTTCAGAAAGTGGATATACCTCTATAGTTATACTTGCAAAGTGTTTTTTTAATACTTTTACTGCTTCTACCAAATAGTCAAATGTGACTAAGCCTTCAGCTTCCCCAGTTAATAAAAGTATATGTTTTATACCAGTTTTAGCTATTTCTATTGCTTCTTCTTCTATCTCTTCTACCCTAAGGTGCTTACGCCCTATATGATTTTTTTTATTAAAACCACAGTAGGTACACTCATTTGTACAATAATTAGATACATATAGAGGAATATACAACATAATAGTTCTACCAAACCATTGTTCAGTAAGTTTATTAGCTACTACTGCCATCTCTTCTATATGTGATTGTGCCTTTGGCGATAGGAGATTTAGAAGGTCATATTTATCTCTTTTTTCCTTATAGATACTGTCTTTTACGTCTTTGTCTGTGACGTTTTCAAAGTATCCTTCAAAATTAAACCCTTCAAATTTATCTAATACTTCCTTAAATGACATATATTTTATAGTTATTTAGAATTTATAATCATTCATATTTTCTTAAATCTTCACCACAGATAGTAATACTTAGACATTTTGCCTATAGTAGAACTATACAAATTATATTTAAACAAATGAATTTATTCATATAGTTTAAAATAGTTTGTTGCACAGAGAGCAGAGAGGTTTCACAATTTTTTTTGACGCAGACTTTCGCAGATTTTTTATGACAAAAGCCGAAGAATACTTGCGTTCTACTAAGAGCCGA
>CAZHXU010000236.1:0-4664 GCA_964536535.1 uncultured Fusobacteriaceae bacterium | reverse complement strand
TGTGACAACTCGATTAAAAGTCGAGTGCTCTACCAACTGAGCTAATAGCGCATTTATGGAGCGGGAGACGAGGGTCGAACTCGCGACATTCAGCTTGGAAGGCTGACGCTCTACCAACTGAGCTACTCCCGCATTTGTCTTTCGGAAAACCTGTTCCCTCAGGACGAAAATAATATTACCACAAATCCTATTCACCGTCAACACTATTTTTCCTACTTATTTATTTTTTTCACATGGTCCATTGATTTTATTATTCTCATTTTTCAAAAAAAAATTTATTTTTTTTATTTTTATACTTCTACTCTCAAAAATATTTCCCTAATATTTTGTAGGTTTTTCTTAAATATTGTAAATTTATTCTTACAGTGATATAATTTAATAAGAAAATAAAAGGAGACATACTTATGAAAAAAAGAGAAATTTTGACTGAATTTGCAAAAGTAATTAATTCTGATAGATATCAATATACTGAAAGTGATGTTTTTTTGGCTGAAGGCATACATGAAAAAATCGCAGTTTTTGATATGTTTTTTAGAAAAACTGAAGATGGTGGTTTTGCAGTAGTTGCTGGTATTGCAGAAGTATTAGAATTGATCCAAATTATAAATGAAACTTCTTATGAAGAAAAGAAAAAATATTTTTCTAAAGTTATTGAAGAAGAAGAACTTGTTGAATATCTTTCTAATCTTACTTTTACAGGTGATTTGTATGCAATGAGAGATGGAGAAATAGCTTATCCAAATGAACCTATTATTACCATAAAAGCTCCATTAATAGAAGGAAAAATATTAGAAACACCTATACTAAACATAATTAATCATCAAATGGCTGTAGCAACCAAAGCTAGTAGAGTCACAAGAGCCGCAGAGGGCACTCCGGTTAGTTCTTTCGGAAGTAGAAGGGCTCATGGGTTTAGCAGCTCATATTTAGGGAATAAAGCTGCTTATATTGGTGGTTGTATAAATCATTCCAATTTAGTTACTGAATATGCTTTTGACATACCTAGTATAGGTACTATGTCTCATTCTTATATTCAGACTTTTGGTGTAGGAAAAGAAGCTGAAAAAAAGTCTTTTGATACTTTTATAAAAGTTAGAAAAAATCGTAAAAAAAATACACTTATTTTATTAATAGATACATATAATACTCTAGAAATAGGAATAAAAAATGCAATTGAATCTTTTAAAGATAACGGGATAGACGACAATTACAAAGGAATCTACGGAATTAGAATAGATTCTGGAGATTTAGCTTATTTAAGTAAAAAATGCAGAAAAGCTCTTGATGAAGCTGGTTTGTTTAAAGCAAAAATTACTCTTACAAATAGTCTTAATGAAGATTTGATAAGTTCTCTAAAATCTCAAGGTGCTTGTGCAGATTTTTACGGAGTAGGTGATGCTATTTCTGTAAGCAAATCAAATCCTTGTTTTGGTGGTGTATACAAAATTGTAGAAATCGATAAAAATCCCCTTATCAAACTCTCAGGGGATACAATTAAAATTTCTAATCCTGGTTTTAAAGAAGTATACAGAATTTATGAAGGACAAGAAGCAAAAGCAGATTTGATTACTTTAGTTCATGATGATACAGACACTAAACTATTAATAGAAAATGCCGACATTAAAGTAAGAGATGAAAAAGACAGATATAAAAAAACTTTATTTAAAAAGAATTCATATAATTATAAAAAACTAAATTTATTAATGGTTGAAAAGGGTAAATTTACTAAAAATGCTAGTTTAGTTGATAATCCAAAAGATGGAAGAGATTATTACCTTGCAAATCTAGAAAGTTTGAGTGAAGAAAGAAAAAGACTTAGATTCCCTCACAAATATAAAGTAGATTTATCTGAGAAACTTTATAACTTAAAATACTCATTAATAGACAAAATTTCAAAAGAAGTTGAAGGAGAATAAAATGAAAAAACTTTCTATACTAATTTTTATCTTATTATCTATAGCTAATGTTGCATGTAGTAATAAAGAAGAAAATAAAGAAATGGTAATCAAAAAAAAGGAAGAAGGAAGTAAAATCCCAGTTCCAACTTTTGATGACATAGACTTATACATAAGAGATTCATACAACAAAGTAAGTTGGGACAAGATAAGAAGAGAAAGTTATGTTAATGAAAGTACTCATTTAGATCTTAGAACTAAAGAATTAATTTTGGAAGGTAAAACTAGAATTGGTATGTACAAAGAAGATGTTGCTGCTAGTTTAGGTGCACCTGATAAAAAAATAAAATCTCATACAGATTTTGGAATCAAAGAAGATTGGATATATACAAAAGAAATTTTTATATTTGAAAATGGAATTTTGAAAGATATTAAAAAAATTTAAAAAAATTTTTTAATTCACAAAAAAGTCACAGAATAGAAATATAATAAGTTTGTATAAAGGTAACAGCGCCAATTATATTACCTTTCATCTTTCACTAACCACTGACCCAGTCCCCGCTGGGTCAACCCTATTTTTTGAGACTTTTTTCTTTTTTTCTATTCAAAATACTACTTCTACTCATATACTACACTTTATTTTATAGATTATTTCATGAAAATGTTGTAAAATACCTATAGAAATTATTAGGAGGGATATATGAAAAAGTTTTTATTATTCTTTATTTTTACAATGGTATTGTTTGCTGACGAAGTAGATTTATTCCCTAAAATTGAAAAAGTAAAAGGCATTAAACCTTGGTGGGTTAATGATATAAGCCCTGTAGAAGGGATGATTGGTGGAGTAGGTATCGTTCCTAAGAGCTTTTATGAAGATGATCAAAGTCAACTTCGTGGAGCTGCTATGGAAGGGGCTAGGAGAGAAATTGCAGCTACAAAAAATACCTATGTTGAATCAAGCATAAAACTTAAACAAAGTACAGATAATACAGATTTAAATGTTGATTCTACTCAATATATTTCAGGCGAAGTAAAAGCTTTACTTATAGATACTTGGGAAGATGAAGACAGTTATTATGTTTGGATGGGTGAATTTTTAGATAGAGTAAGTTATGAAAATCTAAAAGTTTATATTAATAAAAAAAATGTTGAAACTATTGAAAATAGAATTAACCTTATCAAATATGATGGTAGAATTATAGTTACTAACAAAGATGGTGGTATGGTCACTATTAATGCTGGAAAAGATAAAGGGGTCAATATTAATGAAGTTTATTATATTTATAGACTAAATGACGAAAGTGTAAATCCTCTTAGTAATCAAGTTGAAGACTTTACTAAGGAAAAAATTGGTGAAATAACTATAAAAGAAGTTTTCCAAAAAAGCTCTAGAGGACAAGCTAGTTTTATGTCTAACTTTAAAATACAAGAAGGAGACATAGCTTATTCTGCTGGTTATAGCCAGAATGAAAAAGAAGCAGAAAAACAAGTAGCAAAAGAAGAAAAAATGAAAAAATACGATTATGACCTTGAGTATATGCCTAAAGTTTTAAATATTGAAAGAGCTAAAACTCTTAGTACAAGACAGTATTCATTAAGTGCTTCTACTGACTTTGATGCTTCCAAATTTGATGCAAGAATCGGTCTATTTAGATTCTTCGAAGCTTCATTAAGCTACAATTTTGATGATAAAAACTACTTTGATTTTTTAGGTAAAGTAGGATTTCCTGTTAATAGAGATACTTTAATTGGTCTTGCTTATGAAAAAAACTGGGGTAATGATGTTGAATATTTAATTGGATTATTTGAATATCAATTTGCAGAAGGTTATGGAATTGCAAATATTAATTATAAAAATCCTCTTGGAAGTGCTAGTGAAGCTGATTATATTGGCGGAGCGCTTCAGTTGCAACCTAGTAGTAATGTAATTTTGGGAACTGAGTATAGCCGTAAATTAGAAAGTAATGCTACTTCAAATTTCACAATAAAAGTTAATCTTGAAATTATGGATGAAATTTGGTTTGGAGCAGGAGTTTCATGGGAAGAAGATAGAAAATATTTTGTAAAAATAGAACATCTAAATTTATTGTAATAACTTAGCTAATTCATTTGAATTAGCTTTTTTTAAAGGAGAATTTAATGAAAAAATTATTATTTATTATAATTACGCTTTTTTCTATTGTTTCTTGTAATAAAGAGAAAATACAAATATCTAGTGAAAAGCCTAAAATTATTGCTTTTGGAGACAGTTTAACTGCTGGTTACGGGGCTATAGCTGGAGAGAGTTATCCTGATTATCTAAAGAATTATATTAATTGGGAAATTATAAATAGGGGTAGAAGTGGGGATACTACTTTTGATGCTTTGGAACGTTTAGAAGAAGTTAAAAATGATAATGGAGATATTGTTATCTTAGAATTTGGAGCAAATGATTATTTTAGACAACTGGATATTGAAGGTACTAAAGAAAACCTAGACTACATAACAAAGGAGCTTTTGTCTAGCGGGGTAGAAGCTGTTTTTTTAGTCAAATTTTATCCAAAAAAATCTTTGTTTTTTCTTTTACAAAAAAATAAAAAAGAAGCTTATGATAAAATGTACGAAGAATTAGAAAAGAAAAGTAATAAAATAATTATAATAGATAACATGTGGGATGATGTTTTTGGAGAAAAAAATTTAATGTCTGATGAAATTCACCCTAATGAAAAAGGCTATAAAATTTTTGCTGAAAATATTTATAAAACTTTAAATAAGTATTTATCTTTCTAA
>CAZHXU010000235.1:0-4682 GCA_964536535.1 uncultured Fusobacteriaceae bacterium | reverse complement strand
CCGAACCGTGCAGTATAAGTTTGCCCTAGTTTAAGGAGTGAAGTATTCACGACTAAAAACAGGGTGTCCTGTGGACAAGCAGGTACGAGGACTGTAGCCCCCCTCTTTTATTCTCCCCCTTCCAAAAAAGGAGGAGTTAGTGGGGTGGGGCTTACTACTTAGCTATTATTCTTTGGTTTTTAGCTCTTTTGTCCTTTATGAGAAATTTAGATTAAGTTAACGAAATAAACGTAAAATTTCAACTGTTTGAGCTTAAGAGCGAGTTTTGAAATTTAGTGAATGTAGTGGCTACTTAATCTTATTTCTTATAATAAGACTTGATTTTTAGTAAGTAAGGAAGATTTATCTGACGTAAACTTAGTTATGTCCTTTGGACGTTGGTTACTTTTGTATCAAGACAAAAGTAACAAACTAAAATTTATTTTAATCACTCATATAAATTATAACTCCTAAGATTAGTATCTTCCATTTTTATTTGATTTTTTCAAAAAAAAAAGAATAAGCCTCTCGGCTTACTCTTTTTTAGTGGGTAATAATAAAAATCGACAATTAAAAATAAATGTTGCTTCAATGAAAATAGTCAAATCTAATTGTGGATGTCTGATTAAACAATCTCTTGATCGTTTACATAGTAAGTATACAACTTTTTAAAAACTTTGTCAACACTTTTTGTTCTTTTTTTGAAAATAAATCCAGTATCAGAACACCGGTAAAAACAGAAATAAGCAGGTTTTCCTGCTTTTCTGTTTGTTATCTTTGTTTTAGGGAATAATAAATAATAAAAAAAATAATAAAGAATAATAGGTAATAATATAAAAATAATTTCAGTACATTAACAAAGATAACCTATAATTTCGATGTCATTTATTTATATGACTATTATAGCTAAATTGCTTGTAGCTGTCAACTGTTTTTTGTTCTATTTCAAAATTTTTTTTCGGTTTTTAGAATCTTTTTTTAAATTTGAACACATATGTAGAATTTAAATATATTCTTACTTTATTCTTTTAAGTTTAGATTGTACTTTTTTGATTAATTTTCAACCCGTATAAACTTTTGTTTATTTATAAGCAGTTATTTCCTTTCCCTTTTGCTTAAAAGAACTATATCTCTCAAATAATCTTCATTTTTTGCTTCTACCCACCTTTTTTCAAAACCCTCCTCTTTTATGAGGCTTGCTATTGATGCCAGTATTTTGAGATGAGTTTTGCGAAGATTTTTAGAGCTAATGAACATAAATACTGCTTTTATACTAGTTTTTTTATCATTAAATTTTATTCCTTCTCTACATCTAATAACAACCATATGAAATTTTTCCATATCTTCAATAATAATATGGGGTATCGCTGTAAAATCTGTTATTGCTGTAGAACTCTCTCTTTCTCTCTCATTAAACCTGTATATAAGTTCTTCTTTTTCTTTATTAAGAATACTACTTAATCTTTCTGCTTCTACTTCAAATAAATTATCCAGTTCCATAGGTCCTTTCAAATCAAGTATAGTTGCTTCTTTTACTAGTTTGTCAAATTCATCTAATTCTACATTTTCCCTTTCATGAATAATATCTCTAAGTTCCCCCTCTAAATCATGGTTAAAATTGATACTTTCAGTTATTCTAAGAAGTAAATGTAGAAGAGCATATTCTTTACTTGAATGTTTTTTTCCATAAGTAAAATAAACTATAAAACTAAGTATTACTAAAATAAAACTCATTTTTACTGCTGTTACTCCCAACTCTTTTATAAAATAAGAAAAAACAACTATAGTAAATATTTGTAACCATGGATAAAAATAAACTTTAAATGTTGGTTTATAATTGACTATATTACTCTCTCTAATTATTATTAGAGAAAGATTAGTTAATATATACGTCAAAAGAATTACTGCTGATGCTGTTTTAGCAAGAGTTTCAAGAGGCATAATTATAGACAAACTTATAAAAAACCCTGTTACAATAATTGAAAATATGGGTGTTTTATATTTCGAATGAATTTTTGTCATAAAATAGGGCAATAACCTGTCTCTACTGAGAGCAAGTGGATAACGAGATGCTGCCATAATTCCTGCATTAGCTGTCGAAACAAATGCTAATATAGCTGCAAATGTAACTGCTATATATCCTCCATTTCCCATAAATAATCTTGCTGTATCAGCAATTGGATTTATCGAATTTACTAAACCTTCACCTATTCCTACAGTAACTATTAATACTAATGTATATAAAATTGTTATTACACCTATGCTATAAAAGATTCCTTTTGGTATATTTTCTCCTGGATTTTTTACTTCTTCAGCTATAGTCGAAACTTTTAATAAACCTCCAAAAGATACAAAAATAAATGCAGATGTTGAAATTATCTCTTCAAAACCATTAAGAGATAAAAAAATTTCTTCTCCATTTTTAATATATTTCCCCATGGCAAATTTAAACTTTTGTATAAATGGGAAAAAATTGTCTACTTCTACTTTTCCTATTCCCAAAATTATATAACTTATTAAAATAACAAATAACATAGCAACAATAATATTTTCAAATTTGCTTGCAACTTCTACTCCTACTATATTTAACAAAACAAAAAATATTGTTATTCCTAATGAAACAATAACAATATTAATATGACTCACTTGGGAACCATATATCATCCCCGCTATGATTCCTCCTAAACCCAGTATAGCAAAAGCTGTCTTAAGTGCTATAGCAAACCAACTAAGTATTCCTGATATAGTTCCAACAAGGGGTCCTAGAGTACGCATAATAAAAAAATAATCTCCACCTGCTTTTGGCATCGCAGTTGTAAGTTCTACTACAGCCATAATACCTATCATTGCTATAATCCCACCTAAAAAATACGAAAAGATAATAGAGGGACCACTACGGGCAAAAGCTACTGCGGGTAATACAAAAATTCCAGAACTAATCATAGCTCCAGAACTTATACTAAATATATCCCAAAATTTCAATTCTCTCTTCAAATTCATAATATCACCTTATTTATGACTATTTGATATTCATCTTTAAAAACAACAAATAAAAAAGAGTATATACCTTTTAAGTATTATACTCTTACTTTTTCCATTTCCTATTCATATATCAGATTTTGTCCTTTATTTATTTTGACAAGACCATCTTTATTTAAAAAATATCTCTCACTTCTAAATATTTTTATCTTTTTTTCCTCTTCTACCCATCCAAAATATGTACTCCTATTATATTTTATCTCCAAATATCCTCTATGTGCATAATAAACTTGTCCCTTTTCTATTTTTGTTCCATTTACTACTACATTAGTTACACTACTATCATAATCAATAGAAAAAGCCAATCTTCCATTTGGATATATATTAGTACAGGAAGTTAGAAGGAGTAGAAGGGTAGAAATAAAAATTAATTTCCACATAAATCTTCTTCTATCATCTTTTTAAGTTCCTCTAAAATCTTATCTTCATCTACTTTTTTTACTATTTGTCCCTTTTTAAATAGTACTCCAACACCGCGACCACCAGCTACTCCATAATCAGCTTCTTTTGCTTCACCAGGTCCATTTACAACACAACCCATAACAGCTATCTTAATCTTTTTATCCATCTTTCCAAACTCTTTTTCTACCTTATGAGCAAGTCCAATAAGATCTATTTCTGTTCTTCCACAAGTTGGACAAGATATTATCTCTGTACCTTCGTTTCTTATCTCTAATACTTTTAATATCTCTTTGGCTACATCTATCTCTTCTACAGGATCAGCCGTAAGACTTACTCTTATTGTATCCCCTATGCCATCAAGTAATAAACTTCCTATACCTATCGCTGATTTTATAGTCCCTTGGAATATAGTTCCAGCTTCTGTTACACCAAGGTGTAGTGGGTATGGTATTTTGTCCGCAATAAGCCTATATGTTTTACACATCATCTTTACATTACTTGATTTTAGAGAAACGATAATATCTCTAAAGTCAAACTTTTCCAAAAGTCCTATATGATACATTGCACTTTCTACCATTGCTTCTTCACATGGATGACCATATTTTTCCAAGATTGATTTTTCAAGACTTCCTGCATTTACACCTATTCTTATAGGCACCCCGTATTCTTTTGCTTTATTTACTACTTTTTCTACTTTGTCATCACTACCTATATTTCCTGGATTAATACGTAGTTTATCTATACCATTTTCTATGGCCATTATAGCTAATCTGTAATCAAAGTGTATATCGGCAACTAAAGGTATATTAATCTTTTCTTTTATTTTTGATATAGCTTTTGCTGCTTCTTCATTGTTTACAGTAACCCTTACTAATTCACAGCCCTTTTCTTCCAGAGCTAATATCTGAGCTACAGTTTTTTCCACATCTGCTGTATTAGTATTTGTCATAGACTGGATAACAACGTCATCTTGACCACCAATATATATATTTCCAACTTTTATCCTTTTAGTTTCTCTTCCCATTTTTTTCCTCCAATAATTAGTAATTTATTATAGCATTTATAAAAACCTATTTCCAACTTCTTTGGAAAATCTTGTTTTTTTATAGGGATATAGCATATGGAATTGTAAATGAAAAGGGCTTTCCAGCAAAAGCCCCTACAACACCTATTAATTATTAACTATTACTTATTTAATTGCATTTCAATGTTTCCTAACAAAATTACTAACTACTAATTCCTAAATACTAAATATCAAGGGC
>CAZHXU010000234.1:0-4722 GCA_964536535.1 uncultured Fusobacteriaceae bacterium | reverse complement strand
TTTTGAAAAAAAATAACAAAATTAAAAAGAGCTAATAAGCTCTATAAAAATTAAAAAAAATTAATTATTCCTTCTGTATAATTGTATAATATTTGCTGGAAAATAACAATTTTAAAAAAATTTGATAGATAACAACAAAAAAATTCATTTGATTTTGAAGAAATATTAAAAAAAATTTATTATTTTAATAGGAGGTGTTGATAAATCTTTGAAAATAATAAGAGTTTAAAAGATATAATTAGCTTTATATAGACTAGATAATTTTTAGAAAGTTATGATATAATGTTAAGAAGAAATTTTGAAGGAGAATCAAATGTTAATATTAGGAATTGAAACATCTTGTGACGAAACATCAATCTCTATTATTAGAGATGGAAAAGAAGTTTTGACAAATATAATTTCATCTCAAATAGAGATACATAAAGAATACGGAGGAGTTGTACCTGAAATAGCTTCTAGACAACATATAAAAAATATAAATACCATCTTGGAAGAAGCACTTTTGGAAGCAAAAGTGACTATGAAAGAGATAGATTACATAGCAGTTACTTATGCACCAGGACTTATTGGAGCTTTGTTAGTAGGAATATCATTTGCTAAAGCACTTGCATACACTTATAAAAAACCATTAATTCCAGTACATCATATTAAAGGTCATATTTATGCAAATTTTTTGGAGCATAATGTACAACTTCCTGCAATAGCTCTTGTTGTATCAGGTGGGCATACAAATATTGTGTATATAGATGAAAATCATAAATTTGTAAATATGGGACAGACTCTTGATGATGCTGTTGGTGAAAGTTATGATAAAGTAGCTAGAGTACTTGGGTTAGGTTATCCTGGTGGACCAATTATAGATAAAATGGCAAAATTAGGAGATGAAAAAGCTATACCTTTACCAGAACCTAAAGTAGGAGAATACGATTTTAGTTTTTCTGGAGTTAAAACGGCAGTTATAAATTATGTAAACAAAGCTAGGATGAAAGGTGAAGAGATAAATAATGAAAATCTTGCAGCTAGTTTTCAATCTAAAGTAGTAGACATATTAGTTAAAAAAAGTATTAAAGCAGCAAAAGAAAAAGATGTTAAAAACATTCTTATTGCTGGTGGAGTAGCTGCAAATAGTGCTCTGAGAGAAAGACTATATGAAGAAGGAAAAAAAATCGGAGTAGAAGTAATGTATCCTTCTATGAAGTATTGTACAGATAATGCTGCTATGATAGCAGAAGGAGCATATTTTAAATTAAAATATGGAAAAGAAGAAGGAAAATTTGGAGATTTGAACTTGAATGGTGTGGCTAGTCTAAGCATAGAGAATGATTAGGAGGACTTGATGAAGAAAATAGTACTGATGTTTTTGTTGGTGATAAGTGGGTTAATAGCTAATGAAAAATATGAACTAATATACTTGTTAGAAGAGCCAGTATACTTTCCAAAAAGTAAGAGTGACTATTTGAATGATTTATTAAATAGTGAAGAAAAAGAAAGTTTATTGGATTTAGCTTTGTATTATAGTAAAAATGATAAGAAAGAAACTGCCCTTTATTACCTTGATGAATATGATGGGGATAGAAAATGGGCACAAGCAGAATTGTATAATAATTTTGGAGAATATGAAAAAGAAATAGAAGTGCTTCAAGAATATTTTTCATATTTAGACGAAGATCAATATAGAAACCTTTATGATTATATAATTAAAGTAAAAAATGAGCATAATTTGAGATTAGGTCAAAAATATGATAATTTTAATATTTTTTATCTGACTAATTTATTAGATAAACCAAATGAATTTTATGATTATTATAAAAATAATCAGTGGACAGATGAAGAAAAAGAATATTTGGAAGAATTGTTATTTGAAATAAATCTGAGGGAAAATAGAAAATTACGTGAAGTATATTTTGATATAGCAAGTAATGACAGAAAACTGATGAAAACATATGGAGATATCTATAGTTTGGAAGACGTAGAAGGATATAGAAACTATTTTTCTTTGGAAGAAGAATTGGGAGTAGAAGTAGAAGTGAAAAATGATTTTGAACTTTTACATAAACTAAAATATAAAAAAGAAAAAGATAAATACAATATTCTCTATGAAAAAATATTGAAAGAAATTGTATCAACTATGGAATATGATAAATTAATGACTCTTTATTTTATAAGTGGCAACTATAAACTTGCGTATAATTTGGCTCTTGAAAATGAAGAATTTCATTTTCAGTTTTTAGATAATTTTAGACTTAATAATGATAAAGAAGCTGTATTAAAAGCAATGAATGATTTTAAAGAACTTTATCCAAATAGTAAATATGAAGAAAATTTGTTATTAATTGAACTTACTTTGCAAGAAAGTGATGAAGATAAATTAGAAGTTTTAAAAAGATATTTTGCCAAATACTATAATAATAGGTTAGCAAGAGATTATCTTAGAATAATAAAAAATATGGCAGATTTGGATCTTTTAAAAGTTACTTTAGAAGAATTTATCCTTGAAAAAGGTGTAGAAAAAGACTTTTTATTAAAAGAATACATAGGTCTTATTGAAGGAAGCCCAGATTATCTAGAAAAAGTAAAACAACTATCAAATAAAAAGTATTATTTTCAAATGGTATATGAAGGTAATTTGAAGATTGAACCATATTATGAAGAAGAATACATAAATTATCTACTGTCTATAGATAAAATAGAAAACATCAAAAAATATAAAGATAATTTATCTTTTGATCAATATAGAAAACTCATAAATATGGGGTATAGTGATTATAAAGTAGAAGCTAGGAATAAATATCCTCTTGAAGAATTATGGATGGATTATAACAGCATTAAATACTTCTACCTCAATAAAAACTACCTATATGATGGAGAAATTGCTGAAAAATTGGTCAACAAAGAAGCACGTAGTGGTGCAGAAGAATATTATTTGATGAGATATTATGAACAAAGTGGTAATGAGAATAAAGCAAATGAAATTAGGATGAAACTGAGTAGAAGATATCCTTTAGATACTATATAAATTAGGAAAACTGTTTCTTGTGAGTAGAAGCAGTTTTTTTATGAAAAAAATAAAACTATTTATAACTAGGAAGTAACTAAATCAGTAGTTGTAGAAGTAGATATAATGTAAAAAGTTAAAAACTATAAAATTTTTTATTTAAAATTTTTAGTATAAAAAATTTAATAAAAAATCTTTGTGTAAAAAAAATGTTAAAAACGAAACACAGTCTAGAAAAAAGCGAACACTTTTTGCTCTAGACCAATGAAATTAAACCCTTGATACATATAGATTGAGAAAAAATTACTTTGACTTTAAACATCTTTTGTGCTAAAATTAAATAGCTATTTATAATAATAATAATGGAGGGGAAATTAATGACAAGAATCGTTGATGTAAAAGGTAGAGAAATCCTTGACTCAAGAGGAAACCCAACTGTTGAAGTTGATGTAATTTTAGAAAGCGGATTCAGAGGAAGAGCTGCAGTTCCGTCAGGAGCATCTACAGGAGAAAGAGAAGCTGTAGAATTAAGAGATGGAGATAAAGCTAGATACTTAGGAAAAGGGTGTTTAACTGCTGTAAATAACGTTAACACTGAAATCAGAGATGCTATTATTGGAATGGATGCAACTGAGCAAGTAGCTATCGACCAAGCAATGATCGCTTTAGATGGAACTAAAACTAAATCAAGATTAGGAGCAAATGCAATATTAGGTGTTTCATTAGCAGTAGCTAAAGCAGCAGCTAACGCATTAGGAGTTTCTTTATTCAAATACTTAGGTGGACCTAACGCAAAAGATTTACCTTTACCAATGATGAACATATTAAATGGTGGATCACATGCTGATTCAGCAGTTGACGTTCAAGAATTCATGGTACAACCAGTAGGTGCTGCTACATTCGCAGAAGGATTAAGAATGGGAACTGAAGTATTCCACCACTTAGGAAAATTATTAAAAGCTAACGGAGATTCTACTAACGTAGGTAACGAAGGTGGATACGCTCCAGCTAAATTAAATGGAACTGAAGATGCTTTAGATATCATCATCAAAGCTATCGAAGCTGCTGGATACGTACCAGGAAAAGACATTACATTAGCATTAGACGCTGCTGCTTCTGAGTTCTGTACAAAAGAAGGAGAAGACGGAAACAAAACTTACCACTTCAAAAGAGAAGGTGGAGTTAAGAGAACAACTGATGAAATGGTTGAATGGTATGCTCAATTAGTAGAAAAATACCCTATCACTTCTATCGAAGATGGATTAGATGAAAATGACTGGGAAGGATTCGCTAAATTAACAGCTAGAATCGGAGATAAAGTACAAATCGTTGGGGATGACTTATTCGTAACTAACACTGAGTACTTAGCACAAGGAATCGAGAGAAAATCAGCTAACTCAATCCTTATCAAATTAAACCAAATCGGTACTTTAACTGAAACTTTAGAAGCTATCGAAATGGCTAAAAAAGCTGGATACACAGCTGTTGTTTCTCATAGATCAGGAGAAACTGAAGATGATACAATCGCTGACGTTGCAGTAGCAACTAACGCTGGACAAATCAAAACTGGTTCTGCATCAAGAACTGATAGAATTTGTAAATACAATCAATTATTAAGAATTGAAGAAGAATTAGGAGAAGCAGCTAAATACGAAGGTATGGGTGTATTCTACAACTTAAATAAATAATTGAATTTTTAGAGGTGACTTAGTCACCTCTTTTTTTTT
>CAZHXU010000233.1:0-4723 GCA_964536535.1 uncultured Fusobacteriaceae bacterium | reverse complement strand
AAATTAGTTTGATTCTGATTAGAAGTTTAAAATTAGGTGGGTATTTTATTAAAATAGATATAATGAAAAAATTAAAAAAATATTAAAAAAAGACGAAATAACTATATAGAAATAAATGATTTAGGATTAAATAGACGAAAAATCTTTAAATAAACAACTTTTGACTTGAGAAAGATTTAACAGTATAATTTCTTTATAAACAAGAATTAAAGGGGGATATATGTTAAAAGAAAGAAATTATTCATTTGATTTTGTAAAAGGAATAGGAATACTTGCTATAATATTTTTGCACACTGCTGCTTTTTCACAAAGCTCAATAGAATTTAATGGTATCAGTCTATACAGAATATTGAATGTAACTTATAGATTTGCTGTTCCATTCTTTTTTATGGTGTCAGCTTACTTTTTTTATGAAAAATATATAGAAGATAAAAGTTATATTAAAAAATATCTGATAAAAATACTAAAACCTACTATTCTATGGTATTTTATTTATTTTCTTTTTGATTTTCTTTTGACAAAAAGGTTTTTTGGTATAATGTTGCCATATTTGCCACAAAGTACTCTTAAAACAAGAATAATAAATGGCTTTACTATGGGTACGATTACTTTAAGTTCATATCATTTATGGTACCTTTGGGCTACTATAATAATAACTATTACTTTAATGGTATATTTTAAATTTTCTAATAACTTAATTAAATTATTTATTGTTGCATTAATATTAAATTTAATTGGTTTATTTGGAACTTGGCAAGGACTGAACTACTTAGTGCCTCAGAGTTCTATATTTAAGACATTTTTTACTAGAGAAGCTTTTTTCTTTGGACTTTTATATTTTACAAGTGGGATGATTATTAAAAAATATGAACATATTCTTTTGTTTAATAAAAAAAGTCATATATATTTAATTTTTTTTATGTTGTTTACTTTTACATCTATATTAGAAAGTATAATGTACTCTAATTTATCTGGAACAGTAGTACTAGCAGATTTTTATGTATCAACAATTCCAATGGCTTTTTCTTTATTTTTATTCTGTAAAAATTATAAAGGATTTAGCGCAAATAATATAATAGTTATGGTTGGAAAAGATAGTTTGTATTATTATGCAAGTCATATTATTTTGGCGCATAGTTTATTTTTTATTTCTTTTAAGCCTGATATGACAAAATTAGTTAATAATTTGATGATTCCTATAGGAATATATTTGATTTTGATAGTAATTATAATGCCTTTTAGTAGAAAAAAATATAATTTAACTTTTGAGAGGAATTACAATTAGAAGATAAAACTGGATAAATGATTATAAAACCTTTCTAACTAGATGAAATAGTTAGAGAGGTTTTTATTTTGATATATATTTCTTGATGAACTTTACAAAATCAACATTTGGAATTATAATATAAAAAAAGCATATTATAGGAGGGGATATGAAAAATATAGTGAATGGGGCATTATTGATGTGTACTGGTGGAACTGTACCTACACCTTTGACAGTAACAAGTCAGTTTATAATGAAATCAGATGGTAATTTAGTTGCAACCAAATTAGATTCAAGTCCATTTGTTAATATAAAACCTTTTGGTATTTGTTCTCCTCAAAGTGGGAAGTATCCTCATCCATGTAATCTATGTCTAGTAGGGACATGGCTGGGAGCAAATGAAACAGTACTTGTAAACGGAGCTGCAGCACTTTTACAAGGAAGTAAAATACCTTGTGCTTTTGGCATGATATCAATTATTCAACCAGGTCAATTTACAATGATGATGGGACAAGTAATACCTCCAATATCTTTAAATCCAATAAGAATTGAGACTATTGACATAAGCCTTGATATTAATCAAGAAGAAAATGAATCATCAGAAGGTACAACTGAAAATACAAATGCAAATGAAAATAACAATAGTACAGAAGTAGATAATAATGGAGAAATAAATGAAGAGAATGAAAGCAATGAAGTTGATGAAAATAGAACATATAAAGCACATTTGAAAGTAGAGTATGAAGATAGGTTAAAACCTGTTAATATGAGTTATAAAGTATATGATTCAGGGGATAACCTGATAAGAGAGGGTGTTTTAGACGATAATGGAGAGGCATTTTTAGAAGGTTTATTAAGTGAAAATATAAAAGTAGAATATGGTGAAGATGAAAGAGATGAGCCAATTGAAGATGAGTTAGCCTTAAGCCCTATATTTGAATACAGAGGAAAAGTAGATAAAAATTTTATTGAATCTGGTTTTTCTAGAGTAGAAGAAATAAAAGCTGAAAAAAATCTTAAAATAAGTGAACTTCCTAGTAGTTTAGAAATAACGTGGATTTGGAAAAATATTGGAAATAATCAAACTAATAATAGAAGGATAGTAGATGTATTTTTTGATATTTCTTTATTTTCTTTTGAAAAAGATGAATATATACAGTATGCAGATATACTATTATCTAGTTTGCTTTATTTATCTAATAAAAAAAGAGATGACAGAGGAGAAAAGAAAGCATGGTTAAATATTGCAATATTAACAATTTTTTTAGATGTTGACACTAGTGAGGCAGAAAAATATATATTAGCTCTAACTAGTCAAGAAGAGGAGATAAAAAAAGTAGATATCTACCCAAGGATACGTCGTTTAACAAGGATGAATCCTGAAACTTTTATAAATAATCTAATAAATAAAGATTTAACAAACTTGGCTAAGAATAATCTTGAAAGGTATATTAATTATTTTAAAGAGATAAATAGTTATTTACCAGGAAATTTATGCAATAAAATGGATGATTTGTTCGGAACTTTTAGGACACTTGTAAATGAATCAAGTAATAAAATGGAAATACCAATTAACGAACTAAAGGAAGAGTTGAGAGCTATTGTAGGCGAAGAAGGAATATATTCTGTAGGGAAGCAGTTTGTAGAAGTGAAAGGAGAAGAGGAATAATGGGGAATTATATAGAAACAAAAGAAAATCCACGTTATGATATTTCTTTTTTGAATATAGGAGATTTGGGAGTTAGAATAAAAATTAAGGTAGGAAGTTATAAACCAGAGGGAATCAAAGTTCAATTATATAAAGAAAATGAATTAGTTCTAGAAAATACTACAGGGAGTGGAGGTTTAGTATACTTTACAAGAATAGAACTGGGTGAGTATAAGATTAAGATAAAAGCTAATCCTAATGCACTATTAAATAATGAAGAAAAGTTAGATTTATTTAAAGAAGATGGAGAAAGTGTTTTTGAAGAACAAGTTTTTGATTATGTAGGAAGTATAGTAGTTAGAGATTCAACATTTTTACAGAACTTTAGTATCAAATTAGAAGCAAAAACTTCTTTATATTTTGATGTAAATGATGGTTTTAATGATTTTATTATCGGAACAAATCCAAAATTAAAGTGTAGATTCATATTGGATTTGGTTAATAAAGATAAAAAAATCCAGTCAGAAAGTGAATTAAGAGAATTTGTAATTAAAAGTGAGTATTCAAAAGAAAAAAATTTAAAACTTATAAATAATATAAGTGAAATAAATAGTTATATGCAAGACTTTCCTATTTGTTATTTGTGTTTAGATGAAAAAAACTTTGATTATGTGGATAATTTTGGAGAAACAATAAAAGATCCTAAATTTTTATTAGCAAGTTTAAGTGCAACCTTTATTTTTGGTAGTGGCGGGATTATTTATACAGCCAAAAAAATTAAAGATAGTTTGAGTAATTCACTTCATTTTGTAGAGATGCTAATGGATGATTTATTAAATAATGATGAATTTAATTCCTTGAACCTTAGGAGGTCAAGTGTATTTCATCCTTCAAATTATATGCTTATAAATAAAGAAAGTGAAGAGGGTGAAATAAATAATATTCTAATTGGAATAAGTAAAGAGATAAACTATGACAGAAATAAGTACAACTTTGAATATAGGGATTATGTTACAAGGGTAGAAGAAATTGTTTCAAAAGAAGATATAAAAAGAGTTTTTGATGAGTTCGAATTGGATAATAATAAAAAAAAGAGTTTGTTTATGTATAAGTTTAATGGGCAATATTTTGAACTATTACCTCAATCACAATCTGTTTATCATCAAGGAGATTATCAAAACTTTGGAGAACTAGATGAAGAGTATAATGGAAATAAGAATAGAAAATTCGTAAGTTTTCCTGATGGTAGACACGAAATAGTTTTGACACATAATGATAGATTAGTTACAGATAAAAATTATTACGGAACTTATAATTTTTATGGACCATCAAATAAACTAGGACATATGATATATGATGTTTTACCTTATTGGTTATGGGGAACTTTTTCAGAAGATAATAAAACTTTCCCAGAAAGGATTCATGGAATAATAAATGAGTATGTTGGATACACAGAAGAATTAAAAGAACTAAAAGATTTTTATAATATTAGTATTCATATAGAATTAGCCCTTAAGCTTATTTTTGAACCGATAACACAAGGAATAGATGATATGATACAGGAAATAAAAGGCAGTTTTGAAGATATGCAAAATAGCCTTGAAGGAGCAAAGTATAACTTTATGAGAGAAGGACAAAAAATGATAGATTACTATATCTATAAAGGAGTTATTAGATGATAAAAAAAATAATAAAACTAATAAAAATAGTTGTTCCTGTGATAATAGTTTTGTTAGTACTAGGTAGAATATTTATAACTCCAATTTTGGATGAAGAAGGAGCAAAGGGTAAAAGAGAGCCTTTGTATGTAA
>CAZHXU010000232.1:0-4760 GCA_964536535.1 uncultured Fusobacteriaceae bacterium | reverse complement strand
GTTACTTTTGTATCAAGACAAAAGTAACAAACTAAATAAATTATAGAATTTAATTAAAAATAAAAAAACTTGGCTTAAGCCAAGTTTTATAGGTAATTTAATTGTTTATCCAAAAATCTATTTCTTTCATTTTCAAATCTATTTTTTTGATAAAATTCAAGATATAAGTATCCAAGTTTATAAGATTTACTTTGAGTAAGTGTTTTAAAGTAAATTTCTTCCATTTTCTTAATAAATTCCAAATCAGTTTTATCAGCTAATTTTAAAATCATTTCCATAGCAAGTAATTGATATGTACAATTACTTTCACAGAAAGTATTAATAACTCTCATGTAAAAATCTAGAGCTTTATCTTCTTTTTTTAGATAATAAGCTGATTGAGCCATATGATAACTTATTTTAGAAATTTCTAACTTTTCAAATAAACTAATGTCTAATTTTTTTAATAAAGCAAAATTCTTTTTAAAATAAGCTTCTACTTTCTTAAAATCTTCCTGAAGTTTGTAGGTATTCATAAGACGAATACTTACTAACAATTTTTTTTCACTTTGGTTATATTTTAATAACATTCCTCTGTATATAGATACAGCTGATGAAAATTGCCCAAGACCTTCGTAACAAGAACCTTTATCAGTTTCAATTACAAATAAATCTTCTTTATCTTTTGTTTCTTTTTCAAGTAACTCCAAATAATTTAGAGCAAAGTTATAATAACCAACTTCCATTGAAGATTTGATTAAGAGTTTGATTACTTCTAATTGTTTTCCTTTTGGAAAATCAATTAATCTGTCTTTAAGAAGCCTTCCACAAGCAACATTAAAGGTATAATCTTTAAAATGTAGTTTTACAGTTAGTAATTTTAATATAGAGTTAGCAACTAATTCTATATCTTCATAAACTAACAAATCATCAAAGGATCTTTGATAGTATGTATTAGCTTTTCTAAAATGACCAGCAGCATAATAAAAATCTGCAATTTTAGTATAAAGTAATACTTTACTTTTAAGGTCAGCTACTTTTATAAATTCTTCAATATCAGTAATAAGCTCATCTGTAAGCATTCCCTTTTTAAGATCTTCTAAGTAATAAGCCCTCTTTTTATCAATTTGAGTTTTTTCATCTTCTAAAATGAACTCTAAATCAATCCTATCTTCTACCCCACGTTCAATTAAGATATCATTGAAATTATCAACTAATATCATGGCAATTTTTCTACTAAGTTTTGTTTTCCCCGTTTCTATCATAGCTAAATGACTACGGGAAATTTTCTCCTTAACAAGTTCGAGTTGACTTATTTTATGCTCCTTCCTAAGCATTTGCAACTTCTGTCTTGGTGAAAAAATCATCCTAGCTACCCCCTTTTAATTTTTTCCCTTCTACGTATTTGATTATACCACAATTTGTTGATTTTTTAAACAAAATTATTTGGAAATGTAAGCTTTTTTTTATACTTTTTATTGGAAAGAAACCTTGTTTTTGTTGTAATTAAGATTTTTTTTTGAGTTTTAGAGTTCAAAATATAAAAGACTAAACAAAAGTTTAGTTACATAAAATGAGATATTGTATCTTCTTTAATTAAGTAAAAACAATCATTTTCCATTATTTTGAAATAAAACTCCATTATAAAATTAAAAGACAATATTAGGTTTTTGTTAATAAATGCTTATTAATTTAACGAAAAAAAATTTTGTTAAATAAGTTAATTATTTTAACAAAGTATTGAATACAAAAGTTTTGAAGAAGAAAAAAATTGTTTAAAAATGTAAAACAATAATCAAAATTACAATTGTTAACAAAACACGAAAAGTAATAAAAAAATAATTAAAAATAAAAAAATAGACGATTTTTGTATGTGTAAAATAGGCTTTTTTTAGAAAATAGACGAAAGAACTTTGATTTTTTAAAATCTAGTTTGATTTACATATGATTTAAAATATTGTAAAATTTTTTATAATGAAAGTATAAATAATTTTAAATGGGAGGGTATAAAATGAAGAAAATATTATTTTTAGCAGTTTTTTCATTAATAATGGTTTCATGTAACCAAAAAGGAAAAAGTGAGTTAGGACTTGATAAATTTTATAGTGGGTTAGCAGCCCAAGTAGAAGGAGCTACTAGTGCTTCGTCACTTTTTGGAACTTTTAAAAGTCATTATGAAAATGGAGATCTCTTTTATAATGTAGATAATCTTAAAGATGGAAGTTATGAAGGTAGAAGTGGAAAAGATAATTTTGGTTATGAACATGTAATCAATTTTGACGTAAAAGATGGTCGTATTGTTAATGTGAAATATGATGAAATAAAAGGGGACAAGGGTAAAAAAACAGATGAAGATTATTGGAAGAATATGGGGAAAAATCTTTTAGAAACATATGGAAACTATGAAAATCAATTGGTTGAAAAACAAGACATGAGAGAATTAGACCAAGTTGCAGGAGCTTCATATTCATTATACAGAATGAGATTAGCATTTTCAAAAGCTCTTGAATAGTAAAATTCTTTGAAGCTAGCAAATAAAGAAAGACTATGTTAAAATGTACCCATTAGAGTAGTATTATTTTTATTATTACATATGAGGGGTATTATGAAAAGAAAGATGTTTTTTTTGGCTTTATCAAGATTATTAGATATGGTTCATGTTAATCTTGCAAATCATCAAATTAGAGTAGCTTATATTACGTGGAAATTGGGAGAAGTGCTTAATCTTAGCCCTATTGAGCTTGATAACTTGATTGTGGCAAGTTTGATACATGATATAGGAGCTATGAGGGTAGAAGATAAATTAAGTATAATAAGTGATGACTTAGATGAAGATAATCACGGTGAAAAAGGTTGGTTTGTATTTAAGAAAAATAACCTAGAAGAAGAAGTGGCAATTATAGTTAAAAATCATCATAAAAGCTATGAAGAATTAGGAGATAAAGATTATTTATCTCAAATTCTTAATTTTGCTGATTATATTGAAAAAAGTATAGATAAAAATGTTAGTAATTTTTATCAGAAAGATAGGCTCAAAAGACTTTTGAAAAATAGGGTAGGAAAACAATTTAATCCTAAAGTATACGAAGCTTTTGAAGTATTAGCAAAAAAAGATAGTTTTTGGTTTGCATTGGAAGATACAAATATAGCTTTTGAAATTAGCAAAAGTCCTATAATAGAAAAAGAAATTGATAACCCATATAAATATGCTAAACTTACAAGAGATATACTTGATTTTAGATCACCTTACACAGTAAAACATTCAACAAGTGTTATGATGTGTTCTAGAGTAGTTGGAGAAAATCTTGGTTTAGAAAGTGAAAAATTGAAAAAATTGGTATTAGCTTCTTTAATGCATGATATAGGTAAAATAGTAGTTCCAAATGAGATTTTGGAAAAAGAAGGACCATTGAATCCAGAAGAAGTATATGAAGTAAAAAAACATGCTTATTATACTTATCAATTTTTATCAGGAGCACAATTTGATGAAGATGTAGTAAAGTGGGCAAGTTATCATCATGAAGTTCCTAATGGAAATGGTTATCCTTTTGGATTCAAGGGAGAAGAAATTCCTTTTGAATCAAGAATAATGGCTTTTTGTGATATATTTGTAGCATTAACTGAAGATAGACCATATAGAAAAGGTATGGATAAAAATAAGATTAAAGAGATTATGTTAAAAATGGCATATTGTGATAAAGAAGTAGAAGTAGTTAATATTATCTTTGAAAATTATCAAAAAATATTTAATCTTGTAAGGGATGAATTTGATGAAATAGGCAAAGGATATGAAGAAATTTTGAATACTTAAGAAAAGACTAAATTCATTACGAATTTAGTCTTTGTTTTAATCAATTATATTATTGATAACTTCTTTGATTTCTACCATCTTGTCTCCATAAACTTCTCCGTCTTCTTCATTGCAAAAGACTTTTTTTATGTTGATAGAAAATGCATTAACTTTAGGATGTTTATCCTTTAGGTATTCGTAGAAGTACCCATCGCCTTTAGATACTCTATTTTCTTCTACCCTCTCTGCTTCCCTATCTGACACAGTTTTAAGAAGATTATAAATTCTGTCATACTCTTCTTCTACTTTATCTTTATCTAGGAATTTTGTTCCTAAATCAAATAGTGGTAAGTTTTCATTGGTATTTTTGTAATTAAACGAATGAAAACTATAAAGATTAATTTTACTATGTTTTTCTTCTAATTTGTTTATAATTGCATCTAAAACTAGATAAAAATTTCTGTGTTTAGCAAAAGATTTTTCTTTTTCTTCATCACTTACGTCTTCATTCCAAGCTTCTTTATCTCCTACTTTATCATAAAAGCTGTCTTTAACATTTTTATTAAGGTCGTATTCGAATTTGCTATCAAGGGCTAAAAGACTAAGGTTACCGTCTTTTATAAAATAATCTGTATATGCATCTTCATATTGCCATCTATCAAAACTCATTACTTTTGCTTTTGGCTCCAAATCTTCACTAAAATTACTTCCACCACCGATTGCTATAGCGATTTTAGATTTATATTCATTAATTTTTAAATGCATTCCAGCTTCAAAGCATAAACCTTCAAACTTATCTCCATTTTCAATTAATCTTAGAATCTCATCTAAACTATAGTGTTTCACACCCATACCTCTTTTCATCATTTATTCACTAAGGATTTTATACTGTATTGTCAGAATTGTCAAATATATAATTTGTATGAACTATATAAAAATAAAAGTATAATTTTTTTGTTTTTTTACTTTTAAAATAATCTATAAAACATAT
>CAZHXU010000231.1:0-4767 GCA_964536535.1 uncultured Fusobacteriaceae bacterium | reverse complement strand
TTTTCACTATGGAAAACTCGCTTTTCACTATGGAAAACTCGCTTTTCACTATGGAAAACTCGCTTTTAAATTCTGTAGCCCTTGTTTTTACTGGGCTAAATATACCGACTAATCATTATAATCATTTAAAACAAAAACAAAAACAATAAAAAGACTTTTTTTTTGCTTAAAAAACAATAAAAAAATAGGTTATTTTTCACTATGGAAAACTCGCTTTTAATTAAATATTTTGAAAATAACTTATATTTTTTCAAAATATATATTTCTATACCCCTTGTTAATATTAAAAAACTAAAAAAATTTCACTATGGAAATGTCCTATTTAATTTCAAAAACGACTTTTTCCTAGTCACTTTTTTATTTTTTTTCAAAATAGATCTTGGCAGAATTATTTTTCAAAAAACTAAAAAAGGGAGTAAAAACTCCCTTAATGGTAAAACTTAAAACGTGTTTCAACTAGCTATTAATAGCCATCTGAGTGAAACTTTGCCTTTTAGCTCAGAAACATAGGACACTTGCCCTTTTTTATATTATATCATCTTTTTTCTTTTTTTGAATACTCTAAAAAATCTTCATCAGTAAAAAAAAAGAATGGAATTAGAGTTATAGCAGACATAAAAGGCACTAATATTAATTTTAAGAGCCCTTTATGGCTTATAGTAGTGTTTACCTTATGCATATTTTTCAAAGCCTGTAAGGGCGTTATAACGAAGTTTAGCGTAATTAATTTGTATCTAATATAAAATTCACTCAGCAAAAAGCAAATTAGATTTAATAAAATTATATATAAATAGATTTTTAGTACTACCATTACATCACTTCCTTTTTAAAGCCCTTAATTTCAATTTTAAGAGTTTTCACAATAAAAACGATAAAATACAGGGAAAAACAATTAAAACCTCTCTAAAAGGCTCTGAGGTGGGTTTAGTAATGTAAAATAACCCAACTAATATATTTTTTCCCTAAATCTGTTTTAGAAAAATAAACTTTAACTCTTTTATCTCCTTGATTTTGATAATAAAGTTTTTCCAATAACCCAACATTTACAAGTGTTTCTAAGTATATCTTGAGTTTAACACTTGTGTAAACTACATCTTCTTTAGTCAAAATTAGATTTTCTAGTTCTTTGAAATTATACTCATTTCTTATAAAAAACTTCATAACATAAGAAAAACTAAAATCTCTAGAGTAATTAAATTTAGAAGGGAGTTCTTTTTCTAATGCGAAATCTTTTAGATTTTTAGATTTGAAATCAATTTGATTTAAAAGTTTTTTTCTATTTTGAATTTGATAATAAGTTTTCACTCTTTTATCTCCTTCAAGTTTTAAATTACCTTTTACTAAAACCCCTAAAATAACTAAAGGCTCTAGTAGTTTTGAAAGATATTTTTCACTGAATTTCGATTTACTATTTTTTTTAAGTTCTCCTATCGAAAAAGGCTTAAAAGAATCTTTCCTAAAAACTAAAAATTTCATCAAACCGAGAGTAGTTTTATCCTTTAAAATAAATTCTAAAATATTCAGATTAATTTCCTCTTCCATAGACAAATTTTTCCTATCAAAATTCACTTCATTTTTTTTCTTAATAATTTTATCCAAAATAGCCATTTTTACCCCCTTCATACATAGAAATTACATAGAACAAACGTAATTCAATAGTAAAATATACCCTTAAAATCAAAAAAAATCAAGGTCAAAGGCTAAAAGTCAAGACCTTGCTTGCTAATCAAAGCCGATTTAGGCTAGTAAAATCAATTACTTGATTTATTTTACTAGCGAGGGTATAATTTTATCAAATATATGTTTTCGGCTTTTCTTAGCAAGATGCGTAAATTGTTCCACATTTACATCTTGCAAAGGGAGATTTCATCTCCCCTTGACCCCACGAAAGGAGCAAAAAAAAGGATGAATATTAAAGAAAAAAAAGATAGAAAAACAGAGATTTTTAAGTGCAGAATTACAGAAAATCAACTGAAGATTTTAGAAAAAAATTCTTCAGTTCTAGGGAAAAGTAAAAATGATTTTTTTAGAGAACAATGTTGTGAATTGAAGGAATTAGATAATAAAAAAAATCTTGAGAAAAAAGAGTTAGTTAAACTAAAAATGGAGATAAAAAAAATTGGTAATAACTTAAATCAAATAGCTAGAGTTGGCAACTCGACTGGAACTATAGATTCAAAACTTTTTGATGAAAAATTTGTAAAAAAATATACTCGGATGTTAGAAAAATTAGATAAATTAACTAGGGGGTGACATATGGCAGTAGTAAAAATGCAAAGGTGTGGAACTGCAAAAGGAAGTTGCAAGGGAATACTTGATTATATTAGTCGTAATGGTGAGGTAGAACAATCTTTGATGTATGGGAAGGATTGCTCTATCGAAAGCCCTTCAATGGCTTTACAGGACTTTTTAGAGGTTAAAGAACTCTATGATAATCAAGGGGGAAGGCAATATTATCATCTTGAATTATCTTTTGAAAAAGAGGAGTATGTAACTCCTGAAAAGGCTCATCAAATTGGGGTAGAGTGGATAGAAAGAAATAAGGATTTAGAAGGCTTTCAAGTCGTTATGGCTACGCATACGGACAAGGAACATATTCATAATCACATTGTGATTAATTCGGTCAGCTTAGAGGATGGGCATAAGTTACAAATGGGTAGAGGGCTTAATAATACACTCAAAAACTGGAAGGAACTCTCAAATGAAATATGCAAGGAGCATAATTTCAAGCAAATAGACATTGAGGGTAAGGAAATCAAGCTTGAACACGAGGTTCGATATACTAAAAAGGAGTTAGAACTGGGAGAAGGTTCTTGGAAAAATCAAATGAGGAACTCACTTAATTCAGCTATAGAAATCACAAAAGAGCAAGCTATAGAAAATAGAACTCAAGATATAGAATTTCTTTTTTATAAATTCAAAAAAGAACTAGAAATTCAAGGGGTTCAAGTAGTTAGAGAAACTAAAAATAGTATTACTTTTCAAGACCTTGAAGGGAATAAAGCGAGAGGAAGTAAACTCGACTCGTATTTTAAATCTAGTGAGAACATAAAATCAGCTTTAGAGGTTGAAATTACTAGAGAACTAGATAAAAATTTCAAGAGAGATATGCAAGAAGAAATATTGCAAAATAAAGAGCAAGAAAGAATTAAAGATTTAGAACAATCTTTTGATAAAGATATCGAAGATATAAAAGCAAGGAATCTAGAAGAAAGAAGGGCTAGACAACACTTGAAAAAGTTAGAACAAGAGCAAGCAGAACGTGAAGAAAGAGAAAGAGAACTAGAAAAGCAAAGAGAAATACAAAGAGAAAAAGAAAGAAGATGGGATAGGATGAGGGAAGAAGAACTAGAGAGGGAGGAAAGAGAAAGGGAAAGGGCTAGAAGAAGAGATAGAGATAGGGACAAGGATTATGACTTAGAACTCTAGCAAAAAAAATAAAGATCGGAACTGGCAAAAGCTTTTTTTCAAAAAGCAGCTGCCAGATCCGATTTATTTTTTTCTAACAACTAAAATTTATCCTGGATGGACTTCACTTTGTTTGGGTCCAACTAGGATAATTTTTAGTTAATCATACATTTTGTTCCTAATAGCAGTAACTATATAGGTTTTTTTAGCTTTTTCGAAAGTCTTTTTAGTTACAGTTCCTAGTCGTTTTGCTCCTATTGATTCTAAATATATTTTTTCAGCTTCTTTTTCTAGGTCAGCTTTTTCTAAATCACTAGAGTTTTCATAGTAGCTATAGACTTCTTGAAACTCTTTATGAACATCTTTGATTCTTTGTTCATCTGCTATTTTTTCTTTGATAACCTTATCAGCTTTTTTTTCACTAGCTGTTTTTTCTAATGTTTTAATAACTTTAGTTGTTTTATTTTTAATAGCTGTATTCTCAAAGATATAGAATTTAAGAGAATTAACTTTTCTCCCTTTTTTAATTTCTTCAAACTCGAAAATTAAGTCGCTATATTCTTTTAATTCCTTTTGTGCTTGAAGGATTATATATTTTTTAAAATCATTGTATTTTTTATATGTACTTTCAGCTTTAAAAAGCTTTCTAAGGTCTTCAACTTTTATCTCAAAGCCTTTTTTGTTGTATTGATTAGCTTTTAATAATTCATAAATTCTTGGTGAATATTTGCTTTTCATTTGAAGAACAGTAGACAATTTGTATTTAGTAAAATAATTTTTAAGTTGCAAAAGATAAGGCTTTAAATGTGGGCTAAATTCAAGTGTTACAGTCCCATTTTCTCTATCGTGTACGGCACAACTCAACCAAGCGATTTGTATTATTTTTTTTTCTTCTCTAATTTCAAAAACTTTTTTCATAAGTTCTTTCGTAAGTTGTGGAACTAAAGTATATTTAGTTTGGTCTTTTATGCCTAGTAACTCTAGAAACTCACTAATTTTTAAAATATAAGGCTTAAACTCTTCATCCTCAGGCTGAACTAAACTTGCTAAAGTAAATATTATTCTTTGTTCCTCTAGACTTAAATCGTATGAAGAATTTATTATAAAGTGATTCGATTTTGACACTATATAATCTTTTTTCATAACCCCTCCTATCCTTGTTTTTACAAGTGTACCACACTAAGAGCGAGAAGTCAATAAGTATACTCGCTAAAAGCGAGATAACTCAACTTGTGTCTTTTTTAAAAAACGAGATTGTTTCTCGCTACTCGTTTCTCACTATGGAAAACTCGCTTTTAAATCATTTTTCACTATGGAAAACTCGCTTTTCACTATGGAAAACTCGCTTTTCACTATGGA
>CAZHXU010000230.1:0-4794 GCA_964536535.1 uncultured Fusobacteriaceae bacterium | reverse complement strand
CAAAAATAATAAATCTCCCTTTTTGAAGGTAAATGATTAAAAAAGAACTATTTAATAAGTAAATAAATCTTTTACAAACTTACCTACTTCTACCCCACAACCTCCGCTTTTACCTACTTTATCTACAATCGCACTTCCTACTATTATTCCATCTGCTACTTTTGCAAACTTTTCAACATCTTTAGAAGTTCCTATTCCAAATCCTACTGCAAGGGGAAGGTTCGTTTCTTTCCTTACACTATCAAGGTATGATTTTATATTCACTTCAAAATTATCTCTCATTCCTGTTACTCCAAAAGAAGAGATACAATAAACAAAACCTTTTCCATTTGCTACTATATCTTTTATTCTAGTATTCGAATTTGGAGCTACAAGTGGTATTAAACCAAGGTTTTTCCCTTGTAAATATGGTAATAGTTCTTCTCTTTCTTCAAGGGGCAAATCAGGTATAATAAGTCCGTCTATTCCAGCTTCTTCACATCTATCTACAAATTTTTCCCTGCCATAAGCATAGATACTATTGTAATATACCAAAAAAGCCATAGGAACTTGACTATTTTCCCTTATTTTTTCTACACTTTCAAATATTTTATCTATACTTATTCCATTATCAAGAGCTCTTTGGGCAGCAAGTTGGATTATTGGACCATCTGCTACTGGATCAGAGTATGGAATACCTAATTCAATTATGTCACAGCCATTTTTTTCTAATGAATAAACTAATTCTTCTGTTTTTTCTAAACTTGGGTCACCTGCAGTAATATAGCCTATATGGGCACTTCTACCCTCTAACTCCCTAAATTTAATATCTATTTTATTCAATTTATTTCCCCCTTTCAAATTATTTATAAAGATACTCTGCAACTGTATGTATATCTTTATCTCCACGTCCACTAAGATTAATAATAAGTATTTCGTCTTTTCCCATCTTTTTTGCTAATTTGCTTCCATAAGCTATAGCATGACTACTCTCGAGAGCTGGCATTATCCCTTCTTCTAATGTAAGAAGTTTAAATCCTTCAAGAGCTTCTTCATCTGTAATACTAACATAATTTACCCTTTTACTCTCATGAAGGTGGGCATGTTCTGGACCTACACCTGGATAATCAAGACCTGCTGAGATAGAGTGAGCTGGAGTAATATTTCCATCTTTGTCTTGTAAAAGATATGTTTTCATCCCGTGGATTATCCCTTCTTTTCCTTCAAATGCTGCTGCATGTTGACCACTTTCGATTCCAAGCCCTGCTGCTTCTACTCCGTAGATTTTCACATCTTCATTTGGGACAAAATCATAAAACAATCCCATAGCATTTGAACCGCCACCAACACAAGCAACTATTGCATCTGGTAATCTGCCTTCTTTATCCAAAATTTGCTTTTTTGCTTCTATTCCAATAATCTTTTGAAAATCTCTAACCATAGTTGGATATGGATGTGGTCCCACAACAGAACCGATTACATAAAATGTATCTTCTACTCTACTTACCCATTGTCTAATAGCTTCATTTGTAGCATCTTTAAGTGTTGCTGTTCCGCTTGTTACTTTAGTTACTTTTGCTCCAAGTAGTTCCATACGAAAAACATTTATTTTTTGTCTTTCCATATCTTCTGCACCCATAAAAACTTCGCATTCCATTCCAAATAAAGCTGCTCCTGTTGCTGTTGCAACTCCATGTTGTCCTGCACCAGTTTCGGCTATTACTTTCTTTTTGCCCATACGTTTAGCCAGCAATATTTGACCTATAACATTATTTATCTTATGAGCACCTGTATGATTCAAATCTTCTCTTTTAAGATATATTTTTGCCCCGCCTAATTTTTCAGTTAATTTTTCTGCAAAATATAGAGGTGTTTCACGACCTACATACTCTTTTAAGTAATAATTATATTCTTTTACAAACTTTTCTTCATTTTTATACTTTTCAAAAGCTTCTCTTAATTCTCTAAGTGGCTCCATTAGAGTTTCTGCAACATATTGACCACCAAATTTTCCAAATTTACTACTCATATCTTCCCCCTTTTTAGTAACTGTATAATAATAAGTTTAATTCATAGTTTATAAATCCATTTATCATAGCTCTATAGGTATCTTCAGCTACTTTTGGATCCAAATCTTTTTCAATAGCCATTTTTCTGATTTTCTTTATTATTTCTTCTACTCTCTTATTACTCCTAACTTCAATTTCGTTTTTCTTTAATTTCCCTGCTTCTTTTACAAACTGACCTCTTTTTGCTATCAAATCAATAATTTCTTCATCTAACTTGTCTATTTCACTTCTTAATTCAGCAATACCCTTTTCCATAACTCCCCCTCTTTAATTAAAGTAGTAAGTAAAAAGTAATAAGTAAAAAATAGTTTGATAAAAAAGCTATATTCCCCTTACTTTTTCAATAAATTCTCTTATTAATTTTTCATCTTTATACCCATCTACTTCTACTCCCGAACTCACATCCAATAATAATGGGTTTACTATTTCTTTTGCTTCATCTACATTATCTATATTTATCCCGCCAGCAAGGGCAATTTTATCTTTGTTATAAATAGTATTTACAAAGTTCCAGTCAAATTTTTTCCCAGTTCCCCCTGCTATTCCTTCTACATGTGCATCTAAAAGAAATACTTTAGCCACAGATGAATACTTTTCAATTTCACCTTTTATACTCTCATCTTTTACTCTAAATGCTTTCCAAATAGTTCCTTCTATCTTTTTACAATAATTTATATCTTCATTTCCATGTAGTTGAACTATGTCTATACCACTTATTCTCTTTATTTCATTTACATCTTCTGGAGCAAAATCTACAAAAACTCCTACACTTTTGATATTTTTATCTAAGTTTTTTATTAGTTCTTTTGCTTTCAAGGCACTTATTTGCCTTTTACTCTTGGCAAATACAAATCCTACATATTCAGGTTTGTATCTATTGACTATTTCTATATCCTCAAGTCGTCTAAGACCACATATTTTTATTTCCATCTTCCCTCCTTTATTAAAAGGTAAATTTACAAGAACTTTCTTTTTTGCCCATAACCTTTCAATAGTTTAAAAAGCTTCTTTAAACCTTTTTGCATGAAGTTCTATATTATCTACTCTCATAAAACTTTCTCCAACAAGTACTGCATCTACTCTATGACCACTTATTTTTTTTATATCTTCAAATGTGTGAAAACCACTTTCAGACACTATTATTTTTCCTTCTGGAATTAGTTCCAAAAGATCTATTGTAGTATCTATAGTAACTTCAAAGTTATTAAGATTTCTATTATTAATACCTATTATCTCCGCTTCTACTTCTAATGCCATCATAACTTCCTCTTTATTATGTGTTTCTACTAAACAATCAAGGCCAAGACTTTTTGCTATAGCCATAAACTTTTTCAACTCTTCTACTGTTAATATAGAACAAATAAGAAGTATTGCAGAAGCTCCAAGGATTTTTGCTTCATATATCTGAATTTCATCTATAATAAAATCTTTACGAAGTAGAGGTAAAGGGCTATTTTTACTTGCTTCTGCAAGATAAGTACTCTTCCCTAAAAAAAACTTTTCTTCTGTTAAGATAGAACAGGCGTCAACACTATTTTCATAGTATTTTATAAGTTCTTGTGGATTAAAATCTTCCCTTATTATTCCCTTACTTGGACTAGCTTTTTTTAACTCACCAATAATAGACAAACCATCTTTTAAAAGAGCTTCTCTAAAACTTGGTCTAACCTTTACTTCTAAACTTCTTTTTTTCAACTCTTCCAAATCATTATCTTTTTTAAACAAAATCAAATCTTCTTTTTTCTGTTTAACTATCTTCTCCAGTATCACTCTTTACCTCCTTAGTTGTTTTTACAAATTCATCTAATTTAGCAAGAGCTTTACCGTTATTTATAACTTCTCTAGCTAGTTTTATCCCCTCTTCAAGGCTATCTGATTTTTTCCCTACATAGATACTTGCACCTGCATTTAAAAGAAGTATATCTAGTTTTGTTCCTTTTATTTTTCCACCTAGTATATCTCTTATTAATTCAGCATTTTCTTTTGGGCTTCCACCTAACAAATCTTCTTTTTTACCCCTTTTAATCCCAAATTTTTCAGGTGAGATATAATATGTTTTTATCTCTCCATCTTTAAGTTCCGTTATTTTTGTAGTATCTGTAACACTGATTTCATCCATACCATCCATACCGTGTACAACTAATGCTCTCTCAACTCCCAAGTTAGCAAGGACTTTTGCCATAGGTTCTGTAAGGTCTGGATCAAATACACCAAGAACTTGACCATTTGCACTGGCTGGATTTGTAAGGGGTCCAAGTATATTAAAGATAGTTCTAAACTTGAGTTCTTTCCTTACACCTATTGCATGTTTCATAGCACTATGAAAAGTTGGAGCAAAGAAGAATCCAAGTTTACACTTTTCTACACATTCTTTTACTTCTTCTGGGCTAAGGGTAATATCTGCACCTAGATGCTCTAGTACATCTGCACTTCCACTTCTACTACTCACACTCCTATTTCCATGTTTTACAACAACTATATCGAGAGCGGAAGCGATAAAAGTAGAAGTAGTTGAGATATTGTATGTATTAAGTCCATCTCCACCTGTTCCACAAGTATCTATTTTATACCTATCTCCAAGGTCAATTTTACTAGCTTTTTCTCTCATAACCCTTGCTCCACCAGTTATCTCTTCTACAGATTCACCCTTTAGTTTGAGAGCAGTTAAAAAACTAGCTAATTGACTGTCAGGTACTTTTCCCTCCATAATATTAGTCATAACTTCTACCATCTCAGTTTCTTCCAA
>CAZHXU010000229.1:0-4796 GCA_964536535.1 uncultured Fusobacteriaceae bacterium | reverse complement strand
AAGGAGGAAATCTACGAATGAGAGTTAAAACTGGAATCGTAAGAAGAAGAAGACATAAAAAAGTATTAAAAGCAGCTAAAGGATTTAGAGGTGCGAGTGGTACTAACTTTAAACAAGCTAAACAAGCTACAATGAGAGCGGCAGCTTACTCAACTAGAGATAGAAAAGTTACTAAGAGAGAAATGAGAAAATTATGGATCATTAGAATCAATGCAGGAGCAAGAGCTAATGGTTTAACATACAGCAAATTCATGAATGGTTTAAAATTAGCTGGAATTGAATTAGACAGAAAAGTATTAGCTGATTTAGCAGTTAATAACGCAGCTGAGTTCGCATCTTTAGTAGAAGCAGCAAAAGCAAAATTAGGATAATTTTGAATTTTAAGAGTCTTAGGACTCTTTTTTTTTATAAAAAAGAGCTCATAAGAGCTCTTATTTTATATCTTAAATAACAAAATTATTCAGTTTTAAATCCACTTATATCTTTAATTAAAATTTGGCTTAATTTTTCTAACTCTTCAAGTAAAATTAATTTCTTTTCTAAAGAATCTTTTAGTTCTTTGGCGATTTCATCATTCATTAGAGAAACATTTTCTATTTCAGTAGAATCATTAGTAATTTCTTGTATAGCTTCACTTATTTCATGGATAGCTCCACTTTGTTCCCTAACAGAAGATTTGATATCTCCAATTTCTTTATTATTATTGTTGATAAGACTTATTACTTCTTGGATTTTATTTTGAGTAATATCCATTATTTCTATAGCTTCTTTAACATTTACATTAACTTTATCATTTGATCCTTTTACGTTGTTGATACTCTTTTGTATATCTGATACAATTTCAGTAATTTTTGAAGCTTCTTTATTTGATTCTTCTGCTAAGTTTCTAATAGATTCAGCAACAACTGCAAAACCTCTTCCTGCTTCGCCTGCTCTTGCAGCTTCTATAGCTGCATTTAGAGCAAGTAGATTTGTTTGTTCAGAAATAGAAGTTATACTAGTTGTTATATTTCCTATAGCTTCAGATAGATTTAATAAAGAAGTAATTTCATTACTTGAATCATAAACACTTTCTGAAACTAAACTTATTTGTTTATTAACTTTTGATATACTTTCGTAACCATCACTAGATAAAGAAACTGAGTTTTCAGAATTTTCAGAAATCCTATCTACATTTTGGGAAGTTAGAGTTAGAGTAGAAGATATTTCTTCTATACTAGCCATTACTTGTTCGGCAGATGCAGTTTGATTTCTAACTTTATCCATAGCTTCTTTTACATGTGATTCTAATTGGTTAATTCCTTCTTCTACCCTCTCGTTCAAACTTCCAAAATGTATACTTTCTCTTCCTTTAACGAGGTTATCCATAGATTTACTAATTTCTTCTGTTTCACTTTTAATTTTTTCAGCCGAATTTTTGGTAGATAAAACGATAGTTAATAATTTTTTTATAAATTTGTTGTAATAAGCTGAAACTTGTCCAATTTCATCCATAGATACAATTTCTAATTCTTTAGTTAAATCAGCTTCACCTTCTGCTACTTCTTTCATATTTACACTTAATACACTAAGTTCTTTACTAAGTCTATTACCAAATATTAATGAAATGATAAATATGATAATAGTTCCTGTTATAAGTGATATTATAAATAATCTAAAGAATTTAGTTATAGATGAAAAAACTTCTTTTTTATCTATTTCAACTAATAAAACCCATTTTAAGTTATTAAAGTTTATAGGTGTATATGAAGATAATACATAATTTCCATTATAATCTAAAATAACTTCTTCACCAGTTTCACCTTTTATACCTTTTGTAGTAGCGACAGTATCAACAGCACCTAATTTTGTATTTTTAAACGAATTGATAACACTGTGATTAACGGGGTCAAGGTATGAATCTGATCTCATTAATTTATCTGAACCTACTAAATAAGCTTCACCACTTTCTCCCATTCCTTCTCTTTGATTCATAATTCTATTAAGTTCGTCAATAGGAAATTGGAAAGCTAAAACACCAATTTTTTCATTATTTTTATTAAAAATTGGAGTAGCTATAAATCCTGCTGGTGAATTGTATGAAGGATAATAAGTTTCAAAATCTGAAACGTAAATATCTTCTTTATTATTTATTTTTTTTGCTTCTGTAAAAGCTTTGGCAAGATTACTATTTTGATAAGGACCAGTTATTAAACTAGTAGCATAATCTAATTCTTTATAAACTGAATAGACAATATGCCCTGTATCAATATCTATGATAAAAATATCATAATATCCAAATCTGTTTAAGTAATCACTTAAAAATGGATGTATTTTTTCATGTAATTGACTATAACTACTATTATCAGTTGATTTTATTAATAAATCCTTGCTTCCTAAAGGATTAGGATTATTTTTTATGTACAAATATTGTAGTATAAGCCCTTTTTCATCAAGTTTGTTAAAATAGTTTGTGTAATTTGAATTCTCATTGTTGATTTCTAAAAACTTTTTATTAAAATCAAGTTTATAGTATTCATTTAATTTTGTTTTGTATTCGTCCAAATTTTCATCGGAAAGGTTTAAATCTTCTTTGATATTAGCAAAATAATCGATGAAATTTTCTGTAGAATCAACTACAAAATCATTTTTTCTAGTTGATAAAATTTGATTTTTTAAAAGATTTAGATAATTTAAAACTTCTGTTTTCTTTATTTCTCTTATACTGACTAACTGATTATAAGATTTTTCTTCTAAAGCTTTTGAGCTGTTTATATAACTAGTTAATCCCATGTAAACAAATGGAGTAAGACCTATTAATATAAAAGAAATTATTAATTTGGTTTTGATTAGCATGTTTTTCATAATTCCCTCCTTTTATATCTCCTACATATAAATTATATTAGATTTTAAAATGAAATATACCGTTTTTAAACAAAAAATTCTAAAATTGCTATATTATAGAAAAAAACATAATTTTATTAGTGATTTTTAAGGAGAAAAAGGTTTGTAAAAAGTTTTAAATGTATTTATGTGAAACTCTAAATAAAATTATTAAAAAAATTTTATTATAATTAATAGATTAATTCATGATTTTTAAGGGAAAAATATAGAAATGAGTAAAAAAAATTCAACGTATCAAAAATATAGTATATTTTGTATAATATTTTGACACTGAGGAGGAGATAAAATGGACAGGACAGAACAAGTAGCAAAGAAAAATAGTAGGATGGATAAAATATTAAAACATATTGAAAAAACAGGGAATAAATTACCACATCCAGTAGTTATGTTTTTTTATTTTACTATAGGAACATATTTATTATCATTTGTATTGGCAAAATTGGGAACAAATGTATCATTTGAAGCAATAAAAGATGGTCAATTAATAACACAAGAAGTATATGTAAAAAATTTATTATCAATTGAAGGAATAAGAAATTTATTTGTGCAAGCAATTCCACAATTTGTTGGGCATCCAGCAATAGGAACAATACTTATAGCTATGTTAGGAGTAGGAGTTGCAGATAAATCAGGTCTTATTGATGCCAGTATTAAAAGAACAGTTATGGGAGTACCTAAATGGGCAATAACTCCAGTAGTAGTTTTTGCAGGAATCATGTCAAATTTGGCAGCAGATGCAGGATATGTAGTATTAATTCCCCTTGGAGCAATTATTTTTATGGGATTTGGAAGACATCCTTTGGCAGGTATAGCAGCAGCATTTGCAGGTGTTTCTGGAGGATTTTCGGCAAATTTATTAGTAGGAACTGTTGATTCAATAATGGCAGGAATAACAGAACCAGCAGCACAAATTATTGATAGTAGTTATAAAGTTGACATAATGAGTAACTGGTATTTTATAATAGCTTCTACTTTCCTTATAACCCTAGTTGGATGGTGGGTTACTGATAAAGTAGTAGAACCAGCACTTGGAAAATACAAAGGAAATAAAGAAACAAATGAAGAGAATAATTTTGAACTAACAACTCTTGAAAAAAGAGGATTAAAATATACTTTATTTTCAACAATAGCTTTTTTAGTTTTTTTATACATAATGACAAGAGGAGGAATGCCTCTAGGAAAATATCAAGTTGGTGAAGCAATAATAGATCCATTTATGCAAAGTATAGTACTTATATTATCATCATTCTTTTTAGTTATAGGAGTAGCATTTGGATTTGGGTCTAAAAAAATGAATAGTTCAGTTGATATAGTAAATGGTTTGGTAGAAGCAATGAAATCATGTGCATCAGTATTAGTAATAATATTTATTTCGGCTCAGTTTATTTATGCTTTTAAAGAATCAAATATAGGAAGTATTATAGCAGTAAAAGGTGCAGAGTTTTTGGAAGGAACAGGATTAGAAGGGACTTTACTGATGGTAATGTTTATATTTATTACTGCACTTATTAACTTGTTTATGGGTGGACTTACTAGTAAATGGCTTATGATGTCACCAGTGTTTGTACCACTATTTATGAGACTTGGGTACTCTCCAGAATATACTATGTTAGCATACAGAATTGGTGATTCAACAACAAATATTATTTCACCACTTATGACTTATTTCCCTATAATTATAGCTTTTGCAGAAAAGTATAAGAAAAAAGGTGAAGACCTTGGTTTGGGAACAATAATTTCAATGATGTTGCCATATTCAGTAGCATTTTTGATAGCTTGGACTTTATTATTTGTACTTTGGTCTCTACTAGGTTTACCAATAGGACCAGATACAATAACAACATATAAAATGATTTAAATAATAAATAATTAAAATAAAAACTGACGACTAATTTTAAAAAAATTAGTCGTTT
>CAZHXU010000228.1:0-4805 GCA_964536535.1 uncultured Fusobacteriaceae bacterium | reverse complement strand
TTTCCCTTATATAACTATAAAATAGTAAATATTTAATGTAACTATAAGTAGAAAATAAAATGAAAAAACTCTCAGTGTATAATATTTCCTAGTTAATTTATTTGTTAATACACTTAATATTAACAATAAAAAGCTTAAGCCTATTACAAACTCTCTCTTAATTTTTTCTTCTACTTCTACTTCTTTATAACTTCCAAATATAATACTGCCACTTGCAAGATCAATAAGTTCTAGTGACAAATTTCCTGATAAATAATTTTTCAAATAAAAATTTGTTGAATACTCAAGGTTATTATAATCTAACTTCAAAAGGTACCTTGTTTTTTTTAGCTGTCCTACTAATCTTACATCTTCATACTTACTATTATTTTGTTTTTCAAGTATCTTACTATATTCATCATAATTTTCACTAATTATGCTTACATTATCAATAGACACCAATTGATTTTTTATATTGTTTATTATTTTACTTTTACTTTTAGTATATGTATTTCCAATATAAAATCCAATATTCACTTCTCCTTCTATCTCTTTTACTTTAGTAACCAAAGAAGGAATCTCTCCTTCTATACTTTCTTCAACTTTATCATATACAATTTTATTTTTGTCAAAATCTTTAGTATAGATATTTAATGTTAATAATAAAAATAAAATTAATCTCATTTTTCCTCCTAAATCTTACCTATTACTTCATTAAGTACTCCTTCTAAAGCACTTCTTTCATTTGAATAATCTGTATAATTACTTCTTTTATTTGGATAAGTTATATTTTTTTCTGATTTATTTTCATAATCTTTGAAAAAAGCATTTAAAGAAAAGTTTGCAAACCAACCATAATTTCCCTTTGAACCAATGAGGTAATAAGAATCTACATACAGTATCTTATAAGAATTATATTTATAATAATCATTTTCATCTATTTTATCATATATTCCGCTTCTTACTAAATAATTTGGATTTTTATCTTGTATCGACTGGTTTATTATTTTACTTTCTTCACTATAATAATCGTTTACTTTATAAAGTATATATAACTCTCTTTTACTTATATTCTTTTCAATCTCTTCAAGAACTTTTTTTTCATCAAGTTCATTATTTTTATAAAAATCATCAACTTTATTATAGATAAATCTGTAATTTTCATCTTCATATCCTTCTTTAACTACAGATATAATATAATTTTTAAGTTCATTTTTTCTTTTTATCTCTTTATTTTTTTCCTCTAACTCAATTATTTTTTCATTTATTTCTTTTATTCTAACTGTATCATTATTAAGTTTATATAAATTTAATAATTCTTCATAATCATAAATATCTTTATTTTTTTTATTTTCTAAATTATTTATTTTCCTATTTAATTCTATCTTTTCGTTATCTAATGTTAATTTATTACTTTCAATAGTTTTTCTTACTTTTACTATTTTTTCTTCTACCAAACTTCCTTCTTTATATAAACCATTTGACCTAAGGACAACCAAAGCTTTTTCATAAGATATAATAGCTTCTTCATAACTTTTATTCAGATATAAATTATCTCCTTTATCTATATAATCTCTCGCTTCTTTTTTATCATTTTCTAATTTTCTTCTTGCTTCTTCAATTAGTTTTTTCTCATCAGCTTCTTTATTTGCTATACTTACTTTGTTTACTTCAAGTAATATTATATATCTATAAAGAGTTTCTTCACCTCTTTTATATATCTCCAAAACTTTATCTAATTCGTTACCAAAACTCCCATTATCATTATCTAAAGCTAATAACGCTCTAATATTTTCTTCTCCTACTTTTTTTGCATTTTCATAGGCTAAATTTGGATTTTTTTCATAAGTCCCTGTTCCTATAACTAATTCAGAATTAACTTTAAACTTTTTATAATTTTCTCTATATTTACTAAAATTATCATACCAAGTTGCTGTATCTTTTTTATCTATAGTTAACAAAGTTAATACTTCTTTGTTCTCTTCAATTTTACTTTGATTATTTGTACAAGCCAAAATAGTCATTAAAAACAATAATAAATAGACTTTTTTCATAATGTCACCTCTATCTTTCTTCATTTAGTATTATACTTTATTCTAGTAATCATTACAAGAAAAGGAATAATCTCTATATATTTATATACTTTTATTAAAATAATCTTTCCTTAAAATTATCGTCTTTTCCCTTTAATTAATTAATCTGATTTTAACAAAATATAATGTTCAACCTTAGTTCTTTTTGTTTGAAAAACAAGATAAATCTATGTTATACTTACTTGAGGTGATAAAATGAATATATTAACATTTGATATTGGCGGTACTAGCATAAAATATGCTTTAATAAGTAAAAGTGGAGAAATACTTGAAAAAGATAATTATCCTACTCCACTAGAAAATATAGAAGGATTTTACAAAGAAATAACAACTATATATAATAGGTATAAAGATAGAGTAGAAGGTGTTGCTCTTAGTTCTCCAGGTGTAGTTGATTCAAAAAATGGTATAATAAAACTTATATATGCTTTACCATTTTTACAAGGAATAAATGTAAAAAAAAATCTTGAAGAATTATTGGATACAAAAGTAACTATAGAAAATGACGGAAAATGTGCTGCACTTGCTGAAGTATGGCAAGGAAGTGGAAAAGATTATAAAGACATAGTTTTTATTGTTATAGGAACAGGTATTGGAGGAGCTATCGTTAAAAACAAAGAGATACATCACGGGAACAACTTAGCTTGTGGAGAACTTGGAATGATGTTATTACCTTGTAAAAATGGTGGATACAATAGCTGGTCTAAATTAGCTTCTACTATAAACCTTGTACACCAAGTTGAAGATAGATTATCTTTAGACAGAGGTAGTCTAAATGGAGAAAAAGTATTTTTAATGGAAGAAGAAGGAAATGAAGTTTGTATAGAAGAAATAGATAATTTTTACAGAAACATTGCACTTGGTATCTACAACTTACAATTTTCATTTGATCCAGAAAGTGTTATAATAGGTGGTGGAATTAGTAGAAGAGCTAATTTATGTGAAAAAATAAAATTGAAATTAAATGAACTTAATAAAGAATTTGGTTCTTTAGGAGACAAATTAGATATACTTCCTTGTAAATTTTCAAATGATGCTAATTTATTAGGAGCTGTATATCACTATTTAGAGGAGAAATAATGATATTTTTTTTAAAGAAAGAAAGATTTAATCTTCATAAAAAAGAAGTTTATATTGCTTTTGAAAAAAAATTAAATAAAAAAGAAAAAAAACTTTTTCAATTTTTGTTAGATGAATTCAAGTTAAAAAAAGAAACTTTTTTAGAATTAAAAAAAGAAAAAATTCTAAATTATCTAAAAGTAAAAGAAGAAAGACTTGAAAAAATTGTTTTATCTCTAGAAGGAAAGAGAGTTAATTATAAAGTTACAGAAGGACGAAAAGATGTTATAAAAGGGAATTTTTCTCTTATAAATAGTTTTTCTATCCAAGAAAATTCCTATGTTTTTTTGCTATCAGAAGAAGTTCGTATGTCTTTTATAGAAAAAAACTTTTTTAATAGAATACATCTTACATCTGTACTCAATTTTTCTACTTCTTATGCTGCGGATTTTTATTTGAATTATCTTATGAAACTTGGTAGACATGTTGACTATACTTTAGATCTCCATGTATTAAAGGAGGTTTTGGGAGTAGAAGATGATGCTTATACGAGGTTTTATGATTTTGAAAAAAACATCCTAAAGCCACTATTAGATGATATTAACAATTATACAGAATATTATATTACTTATGAAAAATTGAGACAAAATAGTCATAACAAAATTGATGCTATTAAATTTAAAGGAATTAATAAGTATGTAAAATATACAAAGAAAAAAACTAACGAACTTCTCTATTTAGTGAGAGATTATGTTGATGATTTTGAATTAGTTTATGAAGAGATGTATATAAATATAATGAGAAAAGGTTATAACTATGTATATAATAATCTCATATACACAAAAGATAATTTCAAAGATAATTTTGCATTAAGTTTCCAAAAATCTTTAGTTGAAAATCCAACTAAATCTCCAATAGAAAAAGAAATAGATATGATTGACTTAGATAAATTAATATAAAAGAGGTCTTTTTAGACCTCTTTTAACATTCGCTTAAATATTCACATTTTATCTCTTTCAATTTTACTTTTGCTTTTTCAATATCAGTAAAAGTAAACATTATAGTTTTTTCAAATTCTTTATTATCAACAAAAATTATTTGATAATTAATCTCTTCTTCCAAAATAATAAACCCTTCTTCACCATCAAGTAACAAACTATATCCATCTATAATTTTACTTACTTGTAAAAAATCTTCTAAACTTTCTACAAAATTAGTAGAAAATGTACTAATATCATTATGCGTCAAAGCTTCATAGTAATTTTTCTTTTCCATAATCCCCTCCTAACTCAAGTATACTCAATTGATAATTAAATTGCAAGAAGAAAGGAAATTTAAATTAAAAGTTGAATACTTATGTGGAGGTGATTTTTATGCAAATGACAAAAATTGTTAATTGTAATGCTAATAATTGTGTTTATAACAAGAATAGTGTCTGTCATACTATGGCAATCAATGTAGGTGATGATACTCCAATATGCGATACTTTTATGTCTAGTCCTGCTAAAGGCGGTTTTGATGATGTCGTTGGTGGAATTGGTTCATGTAAAGTTAGAAGTTGTAGATTTAATAAAGCTTTAGAATGCACTGCTACAGGAGTTAATATGTCTATGGTAAGTAATCATGTTGATTGTACCACTTATGAAAACAAATAAAACTGACTAGGGTCAGTTT
>CAZHXU010000227.1:0-4835 GCA_964536535.1 uncultured Fusobacteriaceae bacterium | reverse complement strand
ATGAAAGCTTTCATTTGTTTTAATATATTCTGCATTGTTCAACTAGAGAGATAAATCTCTAAGTTTCACGAATCTGTGATAAAGTTTTTTTCATTTGTCTACAGCCTGGTTGTTTATTAAATTTCAAAAAAATACAAAATATATAAGTTTATTTAAAAAAATTATAATAAAAAAGGGCTGAAAATATTTCAACCCTTGTAAGATTTAATTTTTTATAAATATAGCTAAATTATATGTAACTTAGTATTTGTTAACTTTAGTTCAGACTTCTACTCTCTACTTCCAAATATAATTTCATTCTCTCAGTCAATTTTGAAAATTCTTCAAAATCAAGACTTTGATCTCCATCTGAAAGAGCACAACTAGGATTTTGATGGACTTCAACCATTGCACCATCAGCTCCAACTGCAATACCAGCCAGTGTAAGTCTAGAAACCAAAGATCTTTTTCCTGTACCGTGACTAGCATCAACTATAATTGGTAGATGTGTAAGTTCTTTTATTAAAGCAACAGAATTTAAGTCAAGAGTATTTCTAGTACTTGTTTCAAAAGTTCTAATACCTCTTTCACAAAGAATTACATTTGGATTTCCATGAGCAATTATATACTCTGCAGCCATTAATAAATCTTCTACTCTTGCAGCCATTCCCCTTTTTAATAATATAGGTTTAGTACTTGTACCTAATTTTTTCAAAAGAGAGAAATTTTGCATATTTCTAGCTCCAATTTGAATAATATCAGTATATTTTTCTATCAAATCAAATTGACTTTCATCCATTAACTCAGTTACAACAGACAAACCATACATATCACTAGCTTCTCTTATGTATTCCAAACCTTCTTTACCTAAACCTTGGAATGAATAAGGAGAAGTACGTGGTTTAAATGCTCCACCTCTAAGTATACTAGCTCCATTTTCTTTTGCAATTTTTGCACTGTCAAAAATCATTTTTTTATCTTCGATAGAACAAGGACCAGACATCAAAGCAAAATATTCTCCACCTATTTTTGTATTATTAATTTCGATTATTGTGTCTGATTCTTTAAATTCTCTACTTACAAATTTGTAGGGAACATCAGAAGTGTAATAATCTTTAACTCCAAAATCTTTAATAAGATTTTCTAGATATTTTTCACCAAAAATAACTCCAATTTTTTTAGTGTTTTTGTCAATAATTTCTTGAAAAACTAATTCTTTTTCTCTAAGAAACTCTCTTATATCATTTGTATCTTCTTTTATTTCAAACTTTAATATTAACATGCTAACCTCACTTAAACTAATAAACTCTTAATCTATTGATTATATCACCATTACTCTATTTTTTCAATAGACCTTTCTTTACATTTGGGCAAAAAAACTCAATAGAAAATGGAATTTTCATTTTAAATTCCATAAAATAATGATATAATAACTTTATGTCATTTTACAAAATGTCTGAAACAAATTTTTCCACATCTTTAGTCTCAGAAAAAAATATGGTATACTTTTATTGAGAAAAAATAAGGTGATGTGATGGTTGATAAAGATTATTCAAAATTATATAATGAACTAGAAGAAATAAATGATAAAATTCTAAAAAAATTAAATAAATTAGGTATTACAAATCCCTTTGAATTATTATATTATTTTCCTCGTACTTATGAAGACAGGACTAATATCAAAAATATTGGAGACCTGAGAGGAGAAGAATATGCTGTTGTAAAAGGGAAAGTAGTAAGTGCCAATCTTACAACTTCTTCTACAAGAAAAAAACTATTTAAAGCAAGAATATCTGATGGAAGTGGATACCTTGATCTTACTTGGTTTCAGATGGCTTATTTGAAAAATACAATAAAAGTAGGAGAAGAATTTATTTTTATAGGAAATGTAAAAAGAACATATACTTTCCAGATGGTTAACCCTGAATATAAAAGGGCTAAAGGTGATAAAGTAGAAGGGGAACTTCTACCTGTTTACCCCCTAAATCAAAGTTTTAAGCAGCAAGACCTGAGAAAAATAATAAAATGGGCTCTTGTAAACTGGGGAAAATATATGAAAGAAAATATTCCAGATGAAATAATAAAAAAATATAAAATTATTTCTAGAGAACGGGCTCTTTGGAAGATACATTTTCCAAAAAATAATAGAGAATTAGAAGAAGCAAAAAGAAGGTTTGCAATAGAAGAATTATTAGTACTTGAATTAGGAATATTATCTAGCAGATTCGAAGTAGATAGTAATAATAAAGAAATATACCAGTTAGATGACAACAAAAAATTAGTAAGAAATTTTTTAGATAAACTACACTTTGATTTGACAAAAGCTCAAAAAAGGGTAATTACAGAAATATATAAAGACCTTTCAAAAGGAGCAGTTGTTAATAGACTTATCCAAGGTGACGTAGGAAGTGGTAAAACTATCGTAGCAGAAGTAATGTTACTTTATATGGTAGAAAACTCTTATCAAGGAGTTTTAATGGCTCCTACAGAGATACTTGCTGTACAGCATTATCTTTCTATGGTAGATGAATTATCTGCTTTGGGTTTACGAGTAGAGATATTAACAGGAAGTATCAAAGGGAAAAAAAGAGAAAAACTATTAAATGAAATAAAAGCAGGTTTGGTAGATATAGTAATTGGAACCCATGCCCTTATAGAAGATGATGTAGAATTTTCTAAATTGGGTCTTATAATTATAGATGAGCAACATAGATTTGGAGTGGAACAAAGAAAAAAACTTCGTGAAAAAGGCATATATGCCAATTTGTTAGTAATGAGTGCAACACCTATACCAAGGTCATTAGCCCTTAGTATCTATGGTGATTTGGACGTGTCTATAATAGATGAGTTACCACCAGGTAGAAAACCAATAAGGACTAAGTGGATAAAAGATGAGATAGATAAATCTAAGATGTACGGATTTATAAAGAAAAAATTAGATGAAGGGCAACAAGCTTATTTTGTTGCACCACTTATTGAAGAAAGTGAAAGTCTAAATGTAAAATCAGCTACAGAATTGTTTGAAGAATTAAGTCATGAAGAACTTAAGGGATATACAATAGGTTTACTTCATGGTAGAATGAAAAATACTGAAAAAGAAGAGATGATGCAAAAGTTTAAAAAAGGTTTGATACAAGTATTAGTATCAACAACTGTAATAGAAGTAGGGGTAAATGTACCTAATGCTAGTATTATGGTAATAACTGATGCACAACGTTTTGGTTTGTCTGCACTACATCAACTTAGGGGGCGGGTAGGTAGAGGGGAACATAAGTCATATTGTTTCTTAGTAGCCAAAACAAATAATGATATATCTTCTGCAAGGTTAAAGATATTAGAAAAAACAACTGATGGATTTGAGATAGCAGAAGAAGATCTTAGAATAAGAAAATCAGGAGAGATATTTGGAACTAAACAAAGTGGTATATCTGACCTTAAATTTGTAGATATAGTTCATGATGTAAAAACAATAAAATTAGTGAGAGATATAGCAATTGATTATCTAAAAGAAAATAATGGAAAAATTAAAAACTTTTATATAAAAAAAGATATAAATGAAAAATTTAAAGATCATAATCTAAAAGCATAATAAGGGGGACGGATGTTAAACGCATATTTAAAGTACCTAGTTGATAATGAAGGGTCAGATTTACATTTGAAAGCAGATAGTTTGCCAATAATAAGAAGAAATGGTGATCTAGAGTATGTAGAAAATAGTGAAATGGTTGAATCTTATGACATGGAAGCTATGGTAAATGAATTACTTGATAGTGATGATTTAGAAAAATTTTCAGAAAGTTACAGTTTTGATTTGTCGTATAATATTGAGGACTTAGCAAGATTTAGACTTAATATCTCTAAAGATAGAGATACATATATGTTAGTAGCAAGAAGGGTACCAATAGAAATACCTACTCTTGATGACTTAAAACTTCCTGATGTAATAAAAGAAGTAACAAAATTACAAGATGGAATAGTACTTGTAACAGGAGCTACAGGTAGTGGAAAATCTACAACAGTAGCAAGTATAATAAATCATATAAACTCAAGAAGAAGAAAAAGGATAATTACATTAGAAGATCCTATAGAGTTTAGATTTAGTGACTTAAAAAGTATAGTAACACAAAAAGAAATAGGAAGAGATATAAAAGACTTTTCTTCTGCTCTTAAATATATCCTTAGACAAGATCCAGATATCATATTCGTAGGGGAGATGAGGGATCTTGAGACAGTAGAAGCAGCTCTTAGAGCAGCAGAAACTGGACATTTGGTTTTGGCCACAATACATACGAGAGATTCGGCTCAAACTATAGATAGAATAGTAGATATATTTCCAGCTACACAACAGAGTCAAATAAAAGTACAACTTGCAAATACTATTCAAATGATTGTTTCTCAAAGATTATTACCAAACAAAGATAGAAATGGAAGGGTACTTGCATATGAGATTATGACTTCTACTCCAGCTGTTTCCAATTTGATACGTGAGGGGAAAACTCACCAGTTGTATACTACAATAGAAACTGGAGAACAGTATGGAATGGTAAGTTTAGAAAGATGTTTGGAGAATTTAGTTTCAAAAGGTTATATTACAGAGATGGAAAAATTAAAACATCTTAGAGGAAAAAATATACATAAATTTAAATAAATAGGCAGAAATGCCTATTTTTTTTTAAGGAGGAAAAAATGGAAAAAGAAAAATACTGGTCAAGATTTGCTTTTGATTTTGAAGAGAAAAATAGATATGTAGTAGGAGAAAATAATGAACAAATAGTTTTTTCCCATTTAGCTTTGGAAAAAAATCTGGGGAAAGTACTTGAATTAGCTTGTGGAAATGGAACTTTTACTGAAATAAT
>CAZHXU010000226.1:0-4851 GCA_964536535.1 uncultured Fusobacteriaceae bacterium | reverse complement strand
AATTATAGATTTTATTATAAATTCTTACTACTTTTCACACTTCTTATATTTGTTTGTGTTAATTATATAAAAATGATAAAATATAATGAAAGAAAAGATATGTGGAGGAAACTATGGATTTGAGGAAATATATTGATAAGGAGATAACAAAAGTAGAAGCTCTTGAGTTAACAAAGTTAAAAGGAAAAGACTTGGTTAACTTGTTTGCAGTAGCAAATGAAACAAGGGAAAAATACTGTGGAAATAGATTGCCATACTGTACTATAACTAATGCAAAATCAGGTAGATGTAGCGAAAATTGTAGATTTTGTGCTCAGTCTGCTCATTACAAAACTAATATTGAAGAATATGGAATAAAAGATAGAAAAACTTTGACAGAAGAGTATGAAGTATGTGAAAGTTACGGTTCTTCGCAATTTGGTTTTGTTGCAAGTGGAAAAGGGGTTAATAAAGGCAGTAAAGAATTTGAAAGATTAAAGGAATTTTTGATAGATGCAAAAGAAACAGGAAGTAAAGTAGAAGTTTGTGCAAGTATAGGTCTGATGACAGAAGAGGAACTTTTGGAATTAAAGGAACTTGGATTAATAAGATTACACCATAATCTACAAACTTCAGAAGGTGCATATAAAAAGATAGTAGCAACAAGTCATGATTATAAAAGTAAAATAGACACAATAAAAAATGCTAAAAAAGCAGGTTTAGAAACTTGTTGTGGTGGAATTATTGGAATGGGTGAAAGCTGGGAAGACAGAATAGATATGGCATTTACACTGAAGGAACTGGACGTAGATGGTATACCTCTTAATATATTAAATCCTATACCTGGCACACCAATGGAAGATAGACCATTACTTAATCCAGAAGATTATCTTAAAACTATAGCTATCTATAGATTAATATTTAAGAATAAAACTATAAAAGTAGCTGCTGGTAGAGAAAATATCCTTAAAGATTTTATGGGAAGTGCTTTTATGGCAGGAGCAAACTCTTTATTTATAGGAGGATATCTAACTAGGGCAGGTAGATCTGTAGAAGAGGATCTTAAATTTATAGGGGATATTAAACGTATGTGGGGAGTAGAAGAAGAATAAGGTGTATTTGGAGTTTTGGTAAATTCTAGTAAAGGACTGAGATAATGGAATTTATAAAAAATGAATTAAAGAAATTAAAGGAAGAAAAACTCTTTAGAGTAATAAAAGACATTGATAAAATAGAAGGAAAATACATTTATATAAATGGTAAAAAATATTTAGATTTTTCTTCAAGTAACTACTTGGGTCTTAGAGATGATGACAATATAAAAAAGGAAGTTGTTAGAGTAGTAGAAGAGTATGGTTTTGGAAGTGGAGCAAGCAGATTGGTTGTTGGTACGAATAAACTGTATGATAGATTAGAAAAACTAATTAGTTCTATAAAAAAACAAGAAAAAACTTTGTTTTTTAATAGTGGTTATGACGCAAACTTAGGAATTATAAGTACTTTGTTTGGGAAAAAAGATGTTATTTTTTGTGATAAATTAAATCATGCAAGTATCTATGATGGAATATTTATGAGTGGAGCAAAACTTGTACGTTATAAACACAATGATATAGATGATTTGAGAAAAAAAATAGAAAAATATAGAAAAGAATACGAAAATGCCCTTATTGTAACTGATACGATATTTAGTATGGATGGAGATAGGGCAAAACTTGATAAATTGGTAGAGATTAAAAAAGAATATAATATTTTGCTTATGATAGACGAAGCTCATGGTGGAGGTATCTTGGGTAGAAGTGGTGGAGGTTTATCTGAGGAGATGAACCTTTTGGAAGATATTGATATAAACATGGGTACATTTAGTAAAGCTTATGGTGGGCAAGGGGCCTATGTGAGCAGTAAAGAAGTGATAATAGATTATCTTATAAATAAATGTAGAAGTCTTATCTATACTACTTCATTGCCACCAAGTGTAGTTGCTGGAAATATAAAAGCAGTGGAGCTTGGGAAACAAGATGGATTTAGGAGGCAGAGGGTAGAAGAAAATAGTAGGTATTTGAGAGAAGAGTTGGTAAAAAAAGGATATAGTATAGGAGAGAGTACTAGCCAGATTATTCCAATTATATTTGATTCAAATGAAAAAGCTCTTGAAAAAAGTAATTATTTATTTGAAAAGGGAATAATGTTGCCAGCAATAAGAAAACCTACTGTTGTAGAACCACGTCTTAGGATATCTCTTGGGTATTTGATAGAAAAGAATGATATAGATAAACTTTTGGAATTGTTATAGAAAGAGGTTTTTATGAAGTTAGTAGATACACATTGTCATATATATGGAGAAAAATATAGGGAAGATTTGGAAGAAGTACTTGAAAGAGCAGAAGAGAAATTAGAGTTTATGGTAAATATTGGTTATGATATGGAAAGTTCTAAAATCAGTGTTGAAATGGCTAATAAATATTCATTTGTTTATGCTACTGTTGGCTTTCATCCTACAGATATAGATGGTTATAATGAAGAAGCGGAAAAAGAGTTGTTAAAACTTGCAGAAAATCCAAAAGTTTTAGCAATTGGGGAAATTGGTCTTGATTATCATTGGATGAAAGATGAAAAAGAGATACAAAAAGAAGTTTTTAGAAAACAAATGGAACTGGCTAGAAAAGCAGGGAAACCAGTAGTAATACATACAAGAGATGCTATGGAAGATACAATCAACATCCTTAATGAGTATATGGATGTAGAAGGAATAGTTCATTGTTACCCTGGTAGTTTTGAAAGTGCTATGAAATTGGTAGATAGATATTATTTTGGAATAAATGGTGTAGTTACTTTTAAGAATAATAAAAAAACTAAAGAAGCAGTAGAAAAAATACCTTTAGAAAGATTAATTTTGGAAACAGATGCACCATACTTGACTCCTATGCCATATAGGGGGAAAAGAAATGAACCAAGTTATGTTTATTATGTAGCAAAAGAGATTGCTGAGATTAAAGGTATTAGTATAGAAGAAGTAATAAGAGTAACAACAGAAAATGCAAAAAAAGCATATAAGATGGTGTAGATATGATGGAAAAGATAGTTTGTCCTCTGTGTAATGAGGAGTTTAAAAGAGATAATAAAAAATTTGTATGTGAGAATAATCATAGTTTTGATATGGCAAAACAAGGATATCTGAATCTTCATATAAAAAGAAATAGTAAAAACCCAGGTGATGACAAAGATATGGTCATAGCTAGAAGGGATTTTCTTAATAGTGGTTTTTATGAAGAAATATCAAATTGTGTTAATGATGCATTAGTTAAATATAAAAAAGATAAGATGACTGTAGTAGATATAGGATGTGGAGAAGGATACTATACCAAGAGAGCCTATGATAGATTAGGAAGTGATGGGGTAGAAGTAGATTTTTATGCACTGGATATATCAAAAGAAGCAGTTTTGCAAGGAGCAAAAAGTTATAAAGGGATAAATTGGTTAGTAGCTAGTGCTAGTGAAATGCCCTTTAAAGAAAAAACTTTTGATTTAGGTATAGTTATGTTTACTAAAGTTTTTGGAAGTGAGTATGCTAGAGTATTGAATGATGATGGCATATTAATTATAGTTACTCCAAATAGAAATCATTTGATTGATATAAAAGAAGTAGTTTATGATAAAGTTAAATTTGAATCATATAACCCAATGACTGATCTTGATGGGAAATTTGAACATTTGGAACATCTAAATGTAGATTATAAAAAAACATTAGTAGGCAGTGAAAATATAATGAATTTATTTAATATGACTCCTTATAGATGGCGTAGCCCTAGAGAAGGCGTAAAACGTTTAGAAGGACTTGAATCTTTAGATATAAGAGTTGATATCAATGTTGATATTTATAAGTTGAAAAAAGAAGGTTAGTATGAAATTAATAGGACTTGGAAATGATATAGTTGAGATAGAAAGAATAGAAAAAGCAATTATAAGAACAAAGTCATTTAAAGAAAAAGTTTATACGGAAAAAGAAATAGCTTATGCTTCAAAGAAAAATAAAATGTATGAAACATATGCAGGTAGATTTGCAGCAAAAGAAGCAATATCTAAAGCATTTGGAACAGGAGTCAGGGATTTTTCTTTGTTAGACATAGAAATATTAAATGATGAAATGGGAAAACCATATGTGATATTAAAAAAAGAATTAGAGGAAAAATACAAAGACTATAGGATAGAAATAAGCATATCTCATTCAAAAACATGTGCAATGGCTACAGCTATTTTGATAAAAGAGTAGAAGGAAATAGGAAAAAAATTCGAATTGAATAGTAGAAGCAAATTTGAAAATGAACCTTTTATGTGTTATACTTGTTTTGGAGATGAAATAAGGAGGGAACTCTATGGAAGATAGGTATTTATTAGGAGAATTAGACAATAAAGTTTTTATAAAATTTGTTGGAAATGCAACAATGAAAAATTCAAAAACACTGGAAGATTTATTTGATAAAATCTTTGAGGGAGAAGAAAAAGAAATTATTATAGATTTTAAAGAGTGTAACTATATGGATAGTACTATGTTAGGGTTTATAGCTAAAATTGCAATTAAACTAAAAAAAACATGGAATAAATATATTTATGAAATTAATGCATCTAATATGGTTAAAACAAGCTTGAAATCTACTGGAGTATTTGATCTTCTTAAGCATTTAGATCAAGAAACTGAAGAAGTAGAATTACAAGAGATAGAAGTAAAAGATTTTGAAAATAAAGATGCTAAAGCAGCACATATACTTGAAGCTCATAAAACTTTAATGAGTTTATCAGATGAAAATGCTAAAATTTTTAAGAATGTAGTAGAATTATTAGAAAAAGATGTAAATAAATAGAGTCCTTAGGACTCTT
>CAZHXU010000225.1:2912-4887 GCA_964536535.1 uncultured Fusobacteriaceae bacterium | reverse complement strand
AAAACTCGCTTTTGAGCTCAAACAACTCCCAATTTTATGTTCATTTCGTTAACTTAATCTAAATTTTTTATAAAGGACAAAAAAGCTAAAAACCAAAGAATACTTGCGTTCTACTAAGAGCCGAACCGTGTAAAAAAAGTTTTGATTTTCTGTAGGGGCAAGTCTCTGTGCTTGCCCGGGTAGATATAAAATCTACCCATACCCAACCCCTTTTTCCTAATCATTTTATCTGTGAAAATCTACTTGAATCTATCAAATCTGTGTTCTATCTTTTGAAACCATCATTTAAATTTTGGATTTTATTTGATTAATGCTTAATTTGATAGGCATGACCACAAAGCCATAGGGAAGATTTTAGCTAAAAAAGAGAGTTCCTAATGAAACCCTCTAATATAGCTAGATTTGTAATTTATATAAAAAATTATTTTTTAGGGTGTTCACTAAGATATAATTTAATATCTTCTAAACTTGCACCATACTGCTCTTCTAATTCTCTCATAGTAGTATTTTTATCTAAATTATTTGGAATATTGAAGTGAATTAAAAATGCTTCATAATCATCAACATATCGCTCAATATCTACTAACATACTTTTACGACGCAAATCTAAACCTTCTACTTCTACCCTATTAACTCCTATTATATATTTTATAACTCTACCACTTTCTGCTTCTTTAATAACTTCTCTTAGTGTAGACTCATTATTCATCCATGAAGGAGTTGTTTCCAAAAGCTCTTTTATATTCATGTTTATATTTTCTATAAGGTATCTAATATCTTCTGTAGAATACTCATAATCTTTTTCTAAATCATTAACTTTTGTTTCTGTTGAAAGAGTTGAATCTAAGTTTAAAGCATAATAAAACTCTTCTTCTGTTAAAGGAAAATGTTCAATGATTTCTTCTATAGTATATGATCCTCGAATGTCGTTAGCTGTAAGAAAAAGTTTTTCTTCTTCATCTTCTTCCATGTATCCAAGAGTAAAGCCGAAGAAAAAAATAGTGAAAAATATAAGTGGTATTGGAAAATCTAAAAGTTCTTTTTTAATTATTTTTTTATTCAAAAATCTATATTTTAAAGTATTTTTATCATTAACAGGGCAATTTTCGATACAATTACCACATCTTATACAAAGTGTAGAAGTAACTTTGGTACTGGTTGCTACATCTATACTCATAGGACAAATTTTATTACATTTTTGACAAGAAATACAAGTTTCTTTATTTCTATATATATTAAAAAAACTAATTTTATTAATCAGACCATTTATAGCACCAAGAGGACAAGCTAATCTACAAAAGGGTCTTTCGATAAAAAAAGAAGTTATTATTAGTACCAAAACAGAAATATAACCACTAATAGCTATTTCATCTGACCAAATATTAAAAAGATTATAGTAGGGATCAACTTGTTCAAATACAAGAGAAAAACTTCTACTTGTCTGAAAAAGTATTAATGCAAGAAAAATATATCTAAAAAAACTCAATCTTCTGAGAATATTATTAGGCACTCTGTTATAATATTTCCCCTTAGCAATCTTTTTTCCTACTTTTCCTAAATATTCCTGAATAGTTCCTAAGGGACAAATATAACCACAAAAGAAAGCACCACCAATAATAAGAGTGATGAATAAAGCTAATAAAGCAACAAAATTACTAGTGCCTATGTGGTGTAAAAAATCATCGGTAGTAAGATAAGTATGCAAAGTTTCTACAGCACCAAAAGGACATAAACCATGTAAATTTGTACCAAAAGACCAAGCAAAAGCATGACCTAATGAAACAAAAATAATATAAGTTAAGAATAAAAATTGAAATAATCCTCTAACTTTGATGTTTTTCATAAACTTCTCCTTTTAGATAAAGATTCTATACATATATACTACTTTGAGAAAAAAATCCTTTTATAAATAAAACCTACCTAAATAAAACTAGCTAAAAATATTTTCTAAAAAAATTTAATTTTAAAAAATTAC
>CAZHXU010000225.1:0-2812 GCA_964536535.1 uncultured Fusobacteriaceae bacterium | reverse complement strand
AAAAAATTACTACTAATAACAGCAATACTTTTGATTGGATTAACAACAACAGGGTGTGAAGATTTATTGAAAAAGAAAGAAGAAGCAGGAGTAGTAGCATCAACTCCAGTAATTGAAAATACGATAGTTAAAGATTCTATAGAAAAACTTAGAGTTAATATGGAAAAAGGTTTGTTAGATTCAAAAAAAGAAGGGGAAAAATGGGTAGTTTCAGAAAGTCCAGAATTGACTATTTACTTAAGTTATAAAATAGTGGAAAATAAGATGATTATTATTGTGGAAAAAGAAACAGAAGGAGTAGTTATTATATCGCAAAGAAGTACAGTAGAAGTAGCAAAAGATGGTAAGATTACTCATACAACGGAAGAAGTAGATTCAACAGGTGTTTTAAAGGTGAAAAATATTAAAGTTTATAATAATGTAGATGAACTTTTAAAAGCAGAAATTAATTAAAAATAACTATAAAAAAAGGGCGAAAGCCCTTTTAAATTTTACTATGTAATTCATTAATTTTGTCTTTGTTATCTAAGAAGAATTTTTTATAACTTTCAATAGTTTTATTAAGAGCTTCTACTTCAAAATCTTCTCCCTTTTTAATACGGGCCTCTTTTGAATCTAGGTGTTTAACTGCTTCTTCAACAAGCTCTTTTTCATCTAAAACTTTCCCAAATCTTCTAGGTTCACTCTTGGCAAAAAATTCTGTGACTTCCCATTTGACACTCTTATCTTCTCTTATTATATCTTGTAATTTTTTGTTTAGGTCAAAGTATTCACCGTCTAAATGTTTTACCAGTTGGCTATTTGCTCCTAAAAAATTCTTATTAATTCTTTCGTGTATAGAGTACTTATCTGTTTCAGATAAATTAATAGGTTTAACAGTGCCACAGCCAGTAACTCTTTGTTCTTTATGTAGTAAAATATCTTTTGTAACAACAACAGATGTATTATGCATCTCTTTTCCGTTACCACCTTTTAAAATGTGGTCTTTTCTTCCATTTTCATCTAAAAAATAGTTTATTTTAATCTCTTTCATATATCCTCCTCTATCAATGGTTGATTCAATAGAGCAATCTTCCTTAAAGAAAGTTTACTAATTTAATCAAGAAAAGTCAAGGTTAAATTCATATATTTAATGTTCAATATTATCAAATTATACTTTCATATGTATTAAAAATAGAAACTATTAAAAATGTATATGGAAAAGTATACAAAATATATAAAAAACGTTTGACAAGACAATTTAAAAATGATATTCTACTGTAACGAAATTAGAAGAAGGAGAAAAGAAGATGATAAAAATTATTATACTCAGCATAATTAAATTAATAAATAACCCTATAAAATGCTTGAGTATAGTAGAATAAGTGTTCTTTTTGACGTCGAATATGAAGAAAGAGACTTGTGCTATCAAGTCTCTTTTTTTATTAAATAAATATGTTATTAGTAAAAGTGAAGGAATTTGCCGATAACAAGATATATTATATAAAATAGTAAAAAGAGATATGGAGGACACATATGAGAAAGAAAAATGAAGGATTAGTAATAGGTTTTGCCCTATTTTCAATGTTTTTTGGAGCAGGAAATTTGATATTTCCACCATTTTTGGGAATAATATCAGGTCAGTCATGGATTAGTTCTATGTTAGGATTTTTGATAACAGGAGTAGGTTTACCTTTTTTAGCAATATTTGCTCTTACAAAAACTAATGGAAGTATATATGAATTTGCAGGGAGAGTATCAAAACCATTTAGTATGATATTTAACTCAGCATTAATTTTAGCTATTGGACCATTACTTGCAATGCCAAGAACAGGTGCAACTACATTTGAAATGGGAGTAAAGCCATTTTTTCCAGGTTATAACTCTTGGATATTTTCGGCTATATTTGCAATAATATTTTTTGGATTAACTTTATTCTTTGCAATAAAACCATCAAAGATGTTAGATAGATTAGGGAAGTTTTTAACTCCAGTAATATTATTAATCTTAGCAGCAATAATAATAAAAGGGATTTTTGCTCCTTTTGGAGGCATAAATGAAGAAGTAGTTTTAGCAAATCCATTTTCAAGAGGATTTTTAGAAGGGTATCAAACAATGGATACATTAGCTGGAATTATTTTTGGAGCAGTAATGATAGATTTGATTAGAAATAAAGGATATGAAGGAAAGGAACATACATCAATGTTGTTTAAGTCTTCAGTTGTAGCAGCAATAGGTTTAGCAGTAGTATATGCTGGTCTAATCTTTTTAGGAGCACAAGCAGGAAGTATGTATGGTATAGATATAGAAAGAACAGCTCTTTTGGGAGTAGTAGCAAGACTTACATTAGGTTCAAGTGGTCAATTATTACTTGGTTTATTAGTTGCTTTTGCTTGTTTAACAACATCTATTGGTTTAGCAGCAACTGTTGGAAATTATTTTAGTAAACATACTTCATTAAAATATGAGCATATTATTATAGCTACTTGTATTTTTAGTGCATTATTTTCTGTAGCTGGAGTAGGAATGATAGTAAAATTATCAGTACCAGTATTAGTTTTTGTTTTACCAATAGCAATAACTCTTATTGTACTTAATGTATTCAGTGATAAATTAAAAGTAAGAGGAACATTTGTAGGAGGAGTACTTGGGGCAAGTATAGTAAGTGGAATAGAAGCTCTTGGAGTAATGGAAATTAAGCCTGATTTCTTGAAAAAGTTTTATTCTTTATTACCTCTTGCAGATGCTGGTTATGCATGGGTTTTACCAGCAATATTAGGAGCTATATTATTTACATTTATATTTAGAGAAAGATTAGAAGACTAATTAAATT
>CAZHXU010000224.1:0-4911 GCA_964536535.1 uncultured Fusobacteriaceae bacterium | reverse complement strand
CCTGAAAGGTACAGAAGTTCTGTACCTTTTATATAAAACTCATTTAAAGAAAAGAATTGATTACATTTTTATCTCAAGTTTTTCAAGGAAATTACCCATATTTTCAGATTCTTCTTCTATATTCAAATAAGGATTTAAATTATGGGAATAATTATATTTTTTCTTTAATGAAAGTATTCTGAAAACACTCTCATTTATACGTTCTTCACTTATTCTACCACTTTCAACTGCTTCAAGAAGAGCATCATAAGCTATTCTCTGATTTTCCAAAGTATGACAAACTAATATAATATCTGTTCCTGCTTCTACTGTTTTAATTGTAGCTTCACCCAAATCAAAATAGTTTTTGATAGCAGCCATTTCTATATCATCAGTAATTATAACTCCATCATATTTCATCTCTTCCCTTAATAAACCAGTTAATATTCTCTTACTTAGAGTAGCAGGCAAATTATCTATACCTTCAATGATAATATGAGCAGTCATAATTGCATCTATTTCATTTTTTTCTATAGCTTTTGCATATGGCAATAATTCAAGATTTAATTCTTCTTTGCTAAGTGTTATTTTTGGAAGGTTAAAATGTGAGTCTACACTTGTTTTTCCATGACCTGGAAAATGTTTATAAACAGGAGCAACGTCAGCATCTTTATTTCCATTTGAATATGAAATAGCATAATCAGCTACTACTTCTGGATTACCGCTATAAGCTCTCATTTTCATAAAACCATCATCTCTATTTTGAAAATCTATATCAGCTATAGTTCCGTAGTTCATATTAATTCCTAATTTATGCAATAAAGTTCCTACTTCTACTCCTACATCATAATTCCCACTAGTATTTATTTTTTCTACTATACTAGAATTTAGTAAACCTTGTGGAATATTTGCAGGTAACTGAACTCTAAAAGCTCCTTCATTATCAATAGCCATTAATAATGGAATATCTGAATATTGGTTGTTTAATAACTTTAAATCATTAGTTAATTTAACAAGGTGATTATAGCTAAGAACATTTCTAGAATAAACAAGAAGTCCACCTATATGTTTGTTTTTTATAAATTCTATATAATCATCATCAATATTTTCTGTACCCCAAAATCCTATTGTAAACATTTGCCCTATTTTTTCTTCTAGAGTAAGAGTATTAATGTAATCATTAATTTCTTCTTTGTTTACCTTACCTTTGGCAAATATGCCCTTAACTTCTTTTAGAGTTTCATTGGAAAAATCCTTTAGTTCAGGTAACTTTCTTCTTTCAACTTCTACTCCTAACCCTAATTGATTAGATATTAGTTGTCCATCTTTTAGGGTATAAGGAACTAACCATTGTCCAAAAGGACTAGAAAGATTGATTTCTTTTTCATTAAGAGTATATACTCCAAAAAACCTATTATTATTTCCTTCAGCTAATACTTCTCCTACATAAGTATAATCTTCATTAAATTCAAAAATAAGTTTTGCATCTTGGAATTTCCAAGCTTTTCCTACTATAGACTTATGATTTTTACCTCCTATTTCTTCTTGATTTTCTTTTTCTTTAGAATTACTACATGCAACAAATGCCATTAAGACAAATAAAAAGATTAATATTTTTTTCATTGTTCCTCCTCTGTATTAAGTTTACCTAAGTGTAGTTTAATTAAAATAACAAGTCAAATAAGGTATTTCTGTTGGTCTTTCGTCTGAAAAAGAAAGATCATATGAAAATAATCATAGTTAATTCGTCTGAAATTTATAAAATAAAATTATAATCAAAATATAATTTTTTTCGGGGTTTAAATAACAGGTAACATACACTTATTCCTTTTATATACATTTATTCCTGTAAAATAAAAGATTTTAAATTATATTAGATTAATTTTTTTGACTATTGTTTTATTTTTTAAACTTTACTTTTATTATCAGTAGTTGAAAAAGGTCAGAAAAGAAATAAATAATTTTATTCATTTTTTTTATTAAAAATTTTAAATTAAATTCTAATAATACACTTTAAAAATACAAAATTCTCTTTCCAAACTTTGGTAAATGTTATATAATTGTTAACAAGGAGGGGACAATGTATAACAAATCACATGAAGAGGTAATAAGAGAACTAGAAAGTAGCATTGAAGGTCTTAATTTGGACCAAGTTGAGGTTAGAAGAGAGAAATATGGGTATAATGAATTAGGCGATAAAGAAGAAAAATCTTTATTTGAAATTATCTTAGAACAATTTAAAGATTTTATTGTATTATTACTTTTAGGAACAGCAATAATAAGTATTTTTATTGGTGAAGCCAAAAGTGCAGTTACGATAATTGTAGTTTTAACATTAAATGCCATTTTGGGTGTTATTCAACAAAAAAAAGCTGCAAGTAGCCTAAAAGCCCTTAAAAGTATGGCAAGTCCCCATGCAAAAGTGCTTAGAAATGGTGAAAAGATAGAAGTTATGGCAAGGGAATTACTTCCAGGTGACATAGTTATGTTAGATGCTGGTGACTTTATCGGAGCAGATGGGCGTATTACAGAAAGCTATAATTTACAAGTTGCAGAAGCAGCTCTTACTGGAGAAGCAACTAGTATTATTAAACAAAAAGAAAAATTAGAAGAAAAAGAATTGCCATTAGGCGATAGAATAAATATGGTTTATTCAGGAAGTTATGTAACATATGGAAGAGGAGCTTTTGTTGTTACTGGCACTGGATTTGACACGGAACTTGGAAAGATAGCAACACTTATAAAAGAAGCTAAAGAGAGAAAAACACCTATACAAAAGAAACTAGATGAATTTGGAAAAATTTTATCTATTGCTGTAATTGTAGTTTGTGCAGTAGTATTTGGTATAAGTTTGTTTAATGGAAAACCTCTTGTAAATGCATTTATGTTTGCTGTAGCTCTTGCTGTAGCAGCAGTGCCAGAAGCTCTAGCAAGTATAGTTACTATATCACTTGCTATAGGTACAAACAAAATGGCAAAAGAAAATGCAGTAGTAAAAAAACTGCCTGTAGTAGAAGCATTAGGAAGTGCAGGAGTAATTTGTTCAGACAAAACAGGAACACTAACACAAAACAAAATGACTGTTGTTGATTATTTTTCTTTTGATAAAAAAGAAGATTTTAATAGTTTAACAAAAGAAAACTTAAGTTCTACTTTAGAAACTATGCTTGATATTATGCTTCTTTGTAATGATGCAAGTATTACAAAAGACGGAAAAGAAATAGGGGATCCTACTGAAACAGCATTATTAAATTTGGGAAGAAAATTAGAAATTAACCTAGAAGAATTTAATAAAAAATCTCCTAGAAAAGGTGAATTAAGTTTTGATTCAGATAGAAAATTAATGAGTACTCTTCATAATATAGACGGTGAATGGATAATGTTTACTAAAGGAGCACCTGATGTACTTATTGGTAGAAGTAGTAAATATCTAACAAACAATGAAGAACATGATTTGACAAAAGAAAACATAGAATTTATCCATGAAGAAAACAAGAAATTTTCTGAAAAAGCTCTTAGAGTACTTGCTTATGGATATAAAGTAATTGGTAGTGAAAGAGATATTAATTTTGAAGATGAAAATAATCTTACTTTTGTTGGATTAACAGGGATGATAGATCCACCAAGAGTAGAAGTAAAAGATGCAGTACAAAAATGTAGGGAAGCAGATGTTCGTACAGTAATGATTACTGGTGACCATTTGGTTACTGCAAGTGCTATTGCAAAAGAGCTTGGAATAATGAAAGACGGAGAAGTTGGTATTGAAGGTGTTAAACTGGATAAAATATCTGATGAAGAATTACGTGAAAAAGTAAAAGATATAAGTGTTTATGCTAGAGTTTCTCCAGAACACAAAATAAGAATAGTTCGTGCATGGCAAGAAAATAATCATGTTGTTGCTATGACTGGAGATGGGGTTAATGATGCACCAGCTCTTAAACAAGCTGATATAGGAATAGCTATGGGAATCACTGGTACAGAAGTATCAAAAGATGCAGCAAGTATGATTTTACAAGATGATAATTTTTCTACTATAGTAAAAGCAGTTGAAAGTGGACGTATTATCCTTGATAATATAAAAAAATCTATTAGTTTCTTGCTAACTGGAAACTTATCTGGAGTATTAGCTGTGTTATATTTTTCTATATTTAAAGGAACAGAAGCATTTTTACCTGTACAATTATTATTTGTAAACTTAGCGACAGATAGTTTGCCTGCTATTGCTTTTGCTTTTGAAAAGGGCGAAAGAGATATAATGAAAAGAAAAGTATCAAATAAAAACGAAGGTTTATTTAATAAAAAAATCGTTACTAATATAGTTCTTGACGGAGTATTTATTGCAGCTATGATAATCATGTCATTCTATGCAGGTCTTAGATTCTCAGAAGAAATTGCAAGAACTATGGCTTTTAGTACTCTTGTACTGGCTAGATTATTCCACGGATTCAATTTACGTAGTAATGGAAGTATATTTAAAAGTTCAATATTAGGGAACAAATTTATGCTTGGTGGAGTAGCGATTGGATTTAGTTTATTAATGGCTGTTTTATATGTTCCATTCTTAGCTCATATATTTGAAGCTAATTGGTTAAATGGAGAAAACCTACAACTAGTATTTATCTTTGCACTATTGCCTATGGCATTTGCTGAGATTAGGAAGTTTGTGAGTAGAAGAGTGTAGAAGAAGTGCTTAGCACTTCTTTTTTTTATACTTTATTTTAATATTTATTTTTCTTGTTTTTCAAAATTCAAGACGGTAAAAATACCTCTTATATGATTTTTATTAAAATTATTAATTATACGAAAAGGCTCTATAAATATAATATTTTTAATTGTATTTATATATAAAAATGATAAAATATATTACATTATTTTATGAAAGGTTGTGTGAGAAAGAGAATGTTGAAAAAATCGTTATTATTAGTATTATCA
>CAZHXU010000223.1:0-4930 GCA_964536535.1 uncultured Fusobacteriaceae bacterium | reverse complement strand
GCCTGGTGGCATGCCAATGATGTAAAAAAGTAAAGGCTAGTTTTTTAGAAACTAGCTTTTATTTTATGTAAAATCTATAATATATATGAAATGTGAAAAAGCAATATTAACCACGAATTCCTCAGATTACACAAATTAAACGTAAAATTGTATCTTTTGTAGGGGTTTATAGTATAAACCCGGGCAAGCACAGAGACTTTCCCTTACAGAAATTTAATATTAAAATTTATAATTCGAATGAAATACTTTGCCACAGAAAAAACAAAAACTTTGACGCAGATTTATCAAGATGATATTCTTATCCTACTTGGTTGCTTACTTTTTGGTTGGTTGCTAAAAAGTAAGTGGACGTTAGTCCAAAATATAAATTACTTCAATCATATAAAGTATAGAGTTTATAGAAATATAAAAAGAGAAAGTTGACAAAAATAGTATAGATTAGATATAATACAATGTAGAATTAAATCTATTTTAAATAAATAGTCAAGTGGACAAAAGCTATTTTAGTAGCTATAATAATAGACAGCAAAAGGAGGAGATGCATGGGAGCTCTAAAGAAAGAAACACTTAAATATGGTAGTGCTAAAAAGATAATCGGTGTAGTTAGTGGAAAAGGTGGAGTAGGAAAGTCTACTGTTACCGCTAGCTTGGGAGTAAAATTAGCAGAAAAAGGATATAAAGTAGGAATACTTGATGCAGATATAGTTGGACCTTCTATACCAAGAATATTTGGTAAACAAGCAATGAGAGGGAATGTTAAACGTGTAGATGATACTGTATTAAAATTTGCACCTGTAATGAGTAAAACAGGAATTAAATTAGCTTCATTTAACTTTTATACAAAAAATGAAGATGATGCAGTAATGTGGAGAGGACCAATTATTAGTTCAACTCTTACACAAATATTTACAGAAGTTGAGTGGGAAGAACTTGACTACTTATTAATCGATATGCCACCAGGAACAACAGATACAGCTATAACTGTAATGCAAAGTTATGGAATAGATGGAATAGTAGCTGTTGGAACACCACAAAAGATGGTAACAATGATAGTAAAAAAACTTATAAATATGGCAAATAAAATGAATATACCTGTATATGGAATAGTTGAGAATATGTCATATTTGACAAGTAGTACTGGCGAAAAACTTAATATTTGGGGTAAAGAAAGTGCTAGTTGGCATGCAATAGAGATGGGTCAAGTATTATTAGCAGAACTACCAATGGATCATGATATGAGTGAATACATGGACAGGGGAGAGTTTGAAGAGTATATAAAAGAAAAACCTGAGTTTGAAACTATGGTAGAAAACTTTATAAATGTAATAGGAAGAGATTAAGATAATCCTCTCAAAGTAGAAGCTTTGGGAGGATTTTTATTTGAAAAATATAATAATAATTACTATTTTTAGAATTAATTTTGTTATAATAACATATATTTATTTTGAAAGTATGGTGAAAAAATGGAAGTTTTTATAGGAGTAGAAGGGTATTTGTTGATAAAAGGAGACGATTTTAATAACGAATACCATAAACACAGTAGTATACAAATTTCACTTGAAAATAGTGGGGTGGTTGTGGAAGGAAATAGAGAGATTTTTAGAGGAAGTATAATAGCTTCTGGAGTGAAACATAAATTGAAAAAAAGAAAAAATCAAATTATTCTTTTAATAGATATAGAATCAAAATTTGGAAAACATATAGAAGATTGTTGGTTAAAAGGTAGAGAATATATAGAAATTGACTTTGGAATAGATAAAACTTCTAATTTAGAAAGTATATTTTGGAGTATTAAAAAATATTTAGGTCATTGTGAAGTAGAACATACAATAGAAAATAACCATGTAAGAGAAGCTCTTGAAATAATAGAAAATTTGGAACAAATTAAGATTACGCTAGAAGAGCTTGGGAAAAAGTTATATATATCACCTAGTCGATTGCATCATTTGTTTTCAGAAGAAGTGGGGATTCCTCTTCGGAAATATCTTTTATATAAAAGACTAATGATGGCAGTAGGAAAGCTAAAAAAGGGGAAAAGTGCTACATATGCTGCACATGAAAGTGGATTTTCAGATTCAGCTCACTTATCAAGAACTTTTAAGGAAAATTTTGGTATAAGTTACCAATATTTGATTAGAGAATATGGGCTTAAGGGATAAGTTCTCTAAGGGCACATACCCTGTGCCCTTAGAAAAATCTTTGTTTTAAAGTTTTTTTATTATAAAGAAATATGGTAAAAGTAAAAAGCTTATACTTATCATATTCACTTTCGAAATATGTTTTGTCTATTAAAAACCATATTTTCTAATTTTATTTATATTCCTATTAATACTTTTTCTGATTACATATTTAAAGAAAAAATTCTTGATAAAATTCATATTTTGTCTGTATTGACTATAAAATTCATCAGGGTTATCAAATAAGCCATAATCATTATTTATACTTTTTTGCTGTATAAAAGTATCTGATTCATTCCATTCTATTTGTGGTTTGTTTAAGTCATCTGTACTAATTCCAAAGGAACAAAACTCTTTTGTTCCTTTGTATTCTTTTTGCACCTTGTTTAAATATTCTTTATCTATGATAACACCTTCAAGAGCATACCATTTTTGATTATACTTAACTTCTACCCATGCGTGCACTATATCCCTAGGTACAAGTGGGAACCAAAATTTTTGTATAGCTCCTCTCTTTAAAGATTTTTCTACAGTAAATCCATGAATACGGCATTCTATACCCAAAGCACGAAAGAAAGCCATAAGTAAGTTAGATTTTGTATTACACTGACCATAACCATCCTTAAGAACTTTGCTTGCACTTATTTCGTCACCTTCATTGTACCCAAACTTTATCTCATCCCTTACAAAAGTATAAATTGCTTCTATTTGTTTCTTTTGACTAAGTTTTTTCCAAGCTTTTTTATCTATAACTTTTTGTATTTCTTTGTGATCATAATCAACTATTTTTGTTTTTCCTAAGTATTTATTCATATTGGACCTCCTTTATTTGATAAAATAATATCAAATATTTTTTGAAAAAAATTGAATAAACTGGCTAAAGTTGTATATTTTTATCAAATTGACTTTTATAACAATAAGTTATATCATTATATTAATGAAAAAATGAGGTGAAATAATGGCAAAAAAATATAAAGAGTTTGATTATAGAAAATTTATTGAAGATGAGAAAATAATTGCTTTGTTAGATCATCATTATAGTTGGTATGAAAATAAAGCAAAAGAGTATAAAAATTGGTTTTATTTTTTTAGCTTAAGTACAATTATTTTAAATGGAAGTATCCCAATATTAAATACATTTAATATGAATTTGAAACTATGGGTTACTATAATTTCTAGTATAGTTACTATAATTAACGGTGGGTTGTTATTATTTAATTTACAAGAAAAAAAAATTAGGTATAGAAATAGTGCTGAACAAATAAAGTTAGTAATAATGTCATATTATAGAACTCAGCTAGAAATAGAAGAGATACCAGATAAAGAAAAAGAAAAAAAGCTTAAGGAAATGAATATTAGACTGCTAAAAGAAATAGAGAATATATGTAGGGAAGAAAATAATAGGTGGGTAGAAGTGAATAATAAAGGGGATAGAGATGCATAGAAGAGAAGAGAGGTATATTGAAAAAATAGAAAGAGTAGAAGTAAAAAGTATTGAAGAGTTATTTTTTGATAAAGTTAAAAATAGTAGATATGATATGTTATATAGAGCATGGCTAAATGATAAAGAAGAGTCACAGTATATTCTAAGAGGCGTTGAAAATATTTATGGTCACTATACTAACCATAATCAGATTCATTCGGAAAATATTTTAGATAATATTACTTTATTATTAGGTCAAGAAAATATCTCAAATCTTTCATGTACAGATTTATGGTTGTTACTTCAAGTAGCATATTTTCATGATATAGGTATGGTGATAGGCAGGGAAAAAATAGAAGAAACTTTGGACTCAGGAGCATTTGTTGAATATATAAAAGAGATAAAAAATAAAAACAATCATCCTTTGTATGAACTTAGCAAATACTTGATAATAAAAGATAAAAAAGTAGCTTTTAATGAAAATGAAATAAGTCATAATATGATGGAAGTTCCTAAATATTTTATTGCTGATTATTTAAGAAGTTCACATGGAAATAGGGGTAGAGAAGTAGTAGAAGGGTTTTATAATAAAACAAGAGATGTTAAGATACCTAAAAGACTACATGAATTAGTTTTTAAAATTTCTAACCTTCATACTAAAGATTTTGAAGAAATTTTTAATGAACTAGAAATAAGTGAAAAGGGAATAGGGTTGGATGAATGTCATCCAAGGTTGATAGCTTGTATGCTAAGGTTGGGAGATTTGTTAGATGTAGATAGTGACAGATTTCACCCTTATCAATATAAGTATATGGTAAAAAATATACCAAGGGATACTATGGCACATATAAATAAACACTTGTCTATAGAACATCTAAATATAGATAATAACACCATTAGAATAATCAGTCGTATAAAAGGTGAAAACAAAGAAAATTTGGAAGTATATAAAGCAGTAAGTGCTTGGTTTGGATATATAGAAAATGAAGTGAAAAATCAGCAAAATGCTTGGTTTAAAATAGTTCCTAAATCTATCATAGGAAGAATACCAGTTGTGGAAAAGGTAGAAGTGTTATTAGAAGGATACAATACTTTGCCAAATGGAGAGTTGCCACACTTCACAATAAAGACAGAGAGGGCTCTAGAACTACTTCAAGGGTCTAATATCTATGATGGAGAAGCAGACTATTTTAGAGAACTAATACAGAATGCAGTAGATTCTACATATATTAGAGTATGGTTAGAGGCTAAAAGGTTGGGAAAAGAAAAGGAATGGTTTCCACATGATAGTTTACCTACAGAAGAAGCTTTGAAAATCTTTGAAAACTAT
>CAZHXU010000222.1:3059-4934 GCA_964536535.1 uncultured Fusobacteriaceae bacterium | reverse complement strand
ACACACGAGAAGAATCAAGGATCTAGAGGAGAAGAAATGAGTATATTTAGAAGTATAATAGAAAGAAAGATACCAGCGTCGATAGTATATGAAAGTGAAAGAATAATAGCGTTTAGAGACATAAACCCCTTAGCGCCAGTGCATATACTAATAGTGCCGAAGAAAGAAATACCAGATTTAAATTTCTTAATAGAAGAAGAAAAAAGTTTATATGGAGAGATATTATTATCTATATCGAAAGTAGCGGAAATAGAAGGAATTAAAGAAAGTGGATATAGAGTAATATCAAATACAGGAAAAGATGCCCACCAAGAAGTAAAACATCTTCACTTCCACCTTTTAGGAGGAACAGATTTGGGCGAGTTACCAATCATATAAATGGAAGTATTAAGAAGTAGAAGTAACCAAAGATATAAAGAAGTATTAAAATTATTAAGAAAAAAAGGAAGAGAAGAATCTGGTAAATATATAGAAGAAGGAAGTAAGCAGTTAGAAGTAGGAGATGAAGTAGAGTATTTAATATTAAGAGAAGGTTTAGAGGTAGAAGAAAGATATAAGAAATATAATTACTATATGTTAAGTGAAGAATTATTTAAAACATTAAGTAGTCAAGAAAATAGTCAAGGTTTATTAATCATAAGAAAAAAACCTGATGAAATAAGTTATGAAGAGTTAGGGGATACAGTAGTTTTATTAGATAAAGTACAAGATCCAGGAAATGTAGGAACAATAATAAGAACTTTAGATGCTTTAGACATAAAAGACCTTTTATTAGTAAAGGGTAGTGTAGATGTATATAATTCTAAATGTGTAAGAAGTGCTATGGGTTCATTGAATAGAATAAAAGTAAAGTACGTAGAAGAAGAAGAGTTAATAAGAGAAGGAAAAAAAAGAGGATATAAGTTTATAGGTACATTATTAGATTCTGACAGTATTTCTTATACTAATGTTCAATTAGAGCAAAAGAATATTATAATTTTTGGAAATGAAGGAAATGGAATAGGGGAAAATCTAAAGAAAGAATTAGATGAGAAAGTAATAATTCCAATATATGGTAGAGCTGAATCATTGAATGTTTCTTTAGCTGCAGGAATAATGATGTATAAAATAAAAGAAAAATTATTAAGTAGGTAGTAATACCTACTTTTTTTATTTAAAAGAAAAAATAATCTTAAAAAAAGAAAATCTACTTGTATATGATTTGAAAAATAAAATTAAAGAAAATATTAATAGGAGGAGAGGAGTAGAAGAAATTTAACAAAAAACATACATTTAGGAAGTTTGGAGTAGAAGTATGGGCCTAAAAAGCAATATGCTTAAATTATTTTTATAAAGAAAAGAAATACTATTTTTCTAATAGATATTTTTCAACAAATGTTTAAAATTTACAAAAAAATCTATATATTAAGTTACTTTTGTTGTTATATTGAAATTTACTATTTATTTAGATTGTTTCATTTTATAATTTAGAATTAAAGAAATTATAAAATTACTATAATCTTGAAAAAAGTTAAAAGGATTTATAAGTTGAAAGTAATGAGTTATAAAAAGATATCTTAATTACTTACAAAAGTTAATATATAATTTAGATATGACTTAACTAATGTTAATTATATTATTAATATTTTATGAGTTAATAATAAGTAGAAATAAAATTAATAATTAAAACATAAAGATTGGAAAATTTTCTAGAGAGAGTAGAAGTGATAATCTAAACGAGAAATTTATTACTAGTTTCTTATTATAGATTTAAGTTTATAAACTTTATTTTTTAATCTAAAATCAATGCTATTTAAGTAAAAAATATAAATTTTTTATAGAACTTTGAGAAAAATTAAGATTAGAAATAGTCAAAATTTTAACGGGAAATTTAAA
>CAZHXU010000222.1:1228-2959 GCA_964536535.1 uncultured Fusobacteriaceae bacterium | reverse complement strand
AAATGAAAAACATACATTTAGGAAGTTAGGAGTAGAAGTATTATTTCAAGGGCCTATATAACAAATGTGATATAAGCAAACAATACTTTCTATACCTTTTCATTAGAATAAATTTGAAAAAAATGTTTAGAGCTATATAATTGAATTTTTTAGATATAGTGGGAAAGAAAAATAAACATATGAAATTAGGAAGTTAAAAGTAGAAGAATTATTAAGTATAAAAAGATATATCAAAATTTTTAACAGATACCCTAGTGACTGTATAAATATTTTTTAACTACCTTTGATATTGTACGATTTAAAATTAAAAATTTAAAAAAAATTATGATAAATATTTAGAGAAATTGTTAGTAAAAGACTAGGGCCTTAAAGAATTAAATGGTAAAAGAAATCTTTTAAAGGAGTTAATTATTTATGACTGCATTTTACCACTTTGACAGCATTAAAGAACTATATCTAATTAACTATATATATTTAGGAGGTTGAGAAGTAGAAGTGAATTAGTATTCTATACATATAATCCATAAGTTTTTCTAATGAAAAAATAGAAGGTTATTTCCATTAATCATTTTCGTTGTAGAGATAACTTTATCAGTAGTGAAGAAAGAAAATTTTATACAAAATAGTTTTTAGAGATCTTTTGACTCCTCTAAATTGAAAAGAAAAACAAGTAATTAGAAAGATTCTAGAGGAAAGATATATTAATTCATGAAATACATAAGAAGTATCCAAATATTAAAAAAATAGCTAAGCTTTTGACATTCTGTAGGAGATACAACTGTCGAAAAAAAGTGAATATTCTTTAATAAAAATCTTTATATATAGTTTTTAAAAGATCAAAATATTCTAACAGTTATTAAAAGTTCATTAGATTGAAATTCAATAACTCTAATAAAAATTATAGTTTTTTATAGAGAGAGCAAAAGAATTTTTTATGTGAAGAAAAACAGAAGAAAAAAATAACTTTAGAATATATTTTAATATAATCCTAAAGTTAAAAGGAATTAGATTAAAACTCAAATGGTATAATTTTTGAAATAAAAATATTTATTAATAGATATTAAATATAAAAAACTTAAATTAGAAATTTTAAATGAAATCGTGTAAAGGCTTAATACTTATAAATAAATAATATATATTTAGGAAGTTAGCAGTAGAAGAAGAATAAATTTAAAGGGCCTATATAGTAAATACCATATAACTCAAAATAATTTTGATACCTAAAAACAACTATTTTTTTGATAGAAATTAAGTACTTTGATCTTGAAAAATATTTTTTATAAGATTTAAATTTGAGAATTATTTAAATAAATATAAAATTATTCTATGATAAAGAGATGGGAAGTTGTTATTAAAAGAATAAAACCTTGAAATATCAAATGGTAAAAAATCAATATTTTAAAAATTCGATAACAAAATCAATTATATATAATTAGGAAGTTAAAAGTAGAAGTAAGCATAATATTAAATATTTTTTTTGGAAAGCCAATAATTAAGTTGGTTTCTTTGAAATTTTATAGATGAAATAAATTGAAACAGTAAAGATAAATATATTTTAGCTAAATTCAAATAACTGATAATTTGAATAAAGAAAAATAGAATATGAGGTCAAAAAGTAGAAGTAATAAAAAAGATACTGAATAAAGATAAAAGGGCCTCTATAGGTAAACGTTTAAAAATGATACGGTATTAAATATGAAGTAATACATTTTAAAAGCAACTAATAAGTAC
>CAZHXU010000222.1:0-1128 GCA_964536535.1 uncultured Fusobacteriaceae bacterium | reverse complement strand
ATTAAATAAATAGGAAAAATTAAAAGAAATTTAAATATATAACTTTACTAAAAGTTAGTACTTAAAGAGAAGATATTTTAGTAATTCTTATTCTTCAAGACAAAGAATATTTATTAAAATTTATAAAAGCAAAGATTTCAAATACTATCTTATTATTCAGAATTAAAAAAGAGAGTTTTTAATAACTCTCAAATTATGATTTGTTTATTCTTATTTCAACTTCACAAAGACTTTTAACTTATAACTAGAAGTCACTATAAAAAAATTATAGATTATAAAATTAAAAATTATCTGGATTAATTAAAGGATTTTTTTTAATGAATTTAAAGTTTTTTTATTTTCAAGTAATTTTTTTGCTTTTTCTTTAAACCATTGAAACTCTCCAGAAGTAAGAGCTAGATCTTGTTTTATATAATTTTCAATTTTTTCAATCTCTTCTGGTAAGAGGTTAGTTTGATTTCTTCTATTAATATCCTCTATTGTTCCTTGACCGTTTATATATTCCAAAAGTTTTTTCCAATTTTTTTCAATAGTAGTCTTCCTTAGAACCATAATAGCACTATAATTTAGTTGAGGAACTTCAACTAAATTAAAAGAATCAAAAATTTCTTTAACTTCTTTTGAATTAGGAGTTTGATATAAAACCTCTCCTGCTTTTCTTAAGTTCATTATTTTAGGCATTTTATTTGAAAAACCTCTTAATCTCAAAAATTTAGATAAAGGTATTGCACGAGTTTCTAAAAAAAATTCTATTGCAAAATCATTAAAAGTTTTATTTGTGTAATAATCACTATTACATATAAGCTCAATCATTTCTATTATTTTATCAAAATTAACCATTTTATCAACCTCCAAAATTAAAGCAACTAATAATTATTTTTGATATTAATTAATCTATTTTTAAAGCTAATAGAAATTAATATAATTACAGTTATCTTTAGTTTATCATATTAAACTAATTTTGTCAACAGATAATAATTACTCTAAGTAATTTAAAGATGATAAAAAAGACCGATTATTTTCATAGAGACATTAGATAGGAGGTGGGAGAGTAGAAGAATGATTTTTTAGAAAAAATAAATAAATTAGAAAAATCTATGAAGAATAAAAATCTATTTTTAGAAATGA